>DUIO01000297.1:299-4114 GCA_013330315.1 Methanosarcina sp.
TTTTTTAAGAAATAATTTTTTAAGAAATAATTTTTTAAGAATAAATATTATATTCAGTGCATCATAAATGTATAATTGGAACTGGGTGGTCCGTTAAGGGGGAAAGCCATATGACTGTTAAAATTGTTGTCGCTGGAGATGTGAGTGTAGACTGGTATTACTGGCAAAAACCTTCATACTCAGGCAAAGAAGATGTAAACTGGAAGTTATATGAAGGCATCGATACAAATCCGCAGCTTGGCGGAGCAACTCTTTTAGCGGAGTGGCTGAGGGACATTCTTCAGATAGGGACAGAAGAATCGCCTTATTTTCTGAAATCCCAGAGCTGTGAAGAATTAATCAGAAAGAGCATCAGTGAAGTCCTGCATACGAATGTATATCTGGGTTTATTCCCTAAATTTATTTCATATGACCTCAAAGAAAATGTCAGGATATACAGGGTCAAAAATTATCTTGGGCATATAGTTTCAGCCAATAAGAGGCAGTACCCGGTCTCTCTGGAAGTAGTTGACGACGACGTGGATGCGGACATTGTCATAATTTATGATGCCGGAGGAGGTTTTCGTTCCGATGAAAAAGTCTGGCCGAAGGCTTTGAAAGGGGACAAAAAGCCGATTGTGATATATAATATGTATCCGCCTCTTTTCACGGGAGATCTCTGGAATCATATTCTAAAGCATCATAAAGAAAAACTGGTTCTCATTTTAAATGCAGATGACCTGAGAAAAACGGGCACGAATATAAGCCGTTCGGTCTCATGGGAAAAAAGCGCTATAGAATTTTTATGGGAAATAAACAGCAAAGAGGACCTTGCAGAAATAAAGGAACTGAACAATATAATTACTCGTTTTAAATACGAAGGCGCCATTCATTATAGAGGGAAAACTGAGAGATCAAAATTATACTTTGATCCCGTATCTTTAGAGGGTGAATTCTGCAACTCTAAGAAATTCGGAGATATGAGAGCTACAAACCTCGTATTTGTTGCTAATCTCTCTGCCTGTTTAATCTCTAAATTTAATGAAAAGAAGAGCAGCTATCAGAAGACCAGAAACGATTCTCAAAATGACAACAGTTATCAAGTCTTTACAGAAAGTGCTATCGAAGAAGGAATAAAAGAAGGTTTAAAGGCAGGATTGATCAGGTCTCGAGAATCCTTAATATACGGTTACGGTGACAGCAGTGAAGAGCCGGATTTCTTAAAATACTCCTGTCTGGATACCACCAGGAATAAAAGTGCAAGCTGCCCGGATCATGACAATTTATCCGGAAATGAAACGTTTCCTGATAAAGCTTTTAAAAATGACGAACCAGAGTGGGACAGGTCCTTCAGGAATAAATTTTCAAAATCACCTGCCGGTTACATAGCAGATACCCTGCTACCTCCAATTGGAGAAATAGGCGAATATTCAAGCCTGGAACAAACGGATTCACGTTTTTGGACTATTCTTAAAGAAAAAACAAAAGAAGAATCAGGCAAAATAAAAAATGGACCATATAAGGTTAAGGAAGAACGAGGTAAAACAATAGAAGAATTAAATGAAAAAAGAATAAAAGAATTCAATGAAATTTCCTATGAAATGGATTCTACTTATCTTGAAAAGCTTGCTTTCATAATAGTTAAAAAGGGATTACCCAGCATAAGGGACTTTCCTGTGGGTAAATTTGGAAAACTGGTTACGGTAGACAGGGCAGAAATAGAAAGTTTCAGGAGCATAAAAAACGTAATGGAAGAGTATATCCATTCCGAAAAAAATCTGAAGCCCCTCTCCATTGCAGTATTCGGATCTCCGGGCTCGGGAAAGTCCTTTGGGATAACCCAGGTAGCGGAAAGTATTGGCAGTGAAAGAATAGAGAAAGTAGTATTCAATATTTCGCAGTTTACATCTATAAAAGATTTGACGAATGCTTTTCATAGAGTCAGAGACATTTCTTTAAAAGGAAAAATTCCATTGGTATTTTTTGATGAATTTGATTCCAAACTTGAGAATGAAGAACTAGGCTGGATAAAATATTTTTTAGTGCCAATGCAGGACGGGGAGTTTCTGGACTCTGAGACCATGCATCCTATCGGAAAATCAATATTCGTTTTTGCAGGAAGCACATATAACAGGCTCAAAGGTTTCTATGAATTTTGCAGCTATTCAAACGTACAGAGTAAGTCTTATCCTGGAGTAGATCCGCGCAGGAAAATCTCAAATAAATGCCCTGATTTCATGAGCAGGCTTCGAGGATATGTAAACATCCTGGGACTCAACCAGGCAAACGAAAAAGACGAAACCTATATAATCCGCAGGGCAATCCAGTTACGCTCATTGATCGAAGAAAACGCTCCTAACGTTATCAGGGAAAATAATGCACATGTTAGCTGCGGAATATTAAATGCCCTGATTAATGTGCCAGAATACATGCACGGAGTACGTTCAATGCAGGCAATTGTAGAAATGAGTATACTTCACGAGAAGAACTCATGGGAAACAGCTTATCTGCCGCCAAAGGACCAGCTCGAGCTCCATATTAAAAGTATAGATGAATTTTACAGGCTTTTAGCTCAAAAAAATAAACCATGTACGGATATTAAATAACATTTTTCCCGAAATTAAGAATTAAATGTTTTAATATTTTAGCAGCGGTTTGAAAACAAAGATAAATCTTTAAGGATAATTTAATTTAAAAATACCTTTTTTCTCATATATTCTCATAAAAAGTATAACTATTATCCATAATCAATATACATCGATAGGTTTTATAAGATTTGACAATGTTTTTTATGCATAAGGCAATTTCAGATTAAAATCGCAACTTTTTTAACAATTGAAGAGGTATTGTCGAGCAAGTCCACAATACTACAAATAAAAAAACGGCAGAAGGATTAGAGAATGAAAGAAGGGCTTTTCAATTGTATAACCAATCTGAGTTCGGCAATTTCGAAAATTATCTGCTCGAAAAGAAATATGGTAAAAAGAACAAATGTGAGCAGACTTTAGATACTTATGTTTTTACCGGTACGGTTGAATTTAAAAAATACAGATTTAAAAATTTATCCTTTATTTTGATAAACGTTTTTGATAAAAAGCTCCTTGAAATAATGGGTGTATTTTTCTTCCTTCTCTGTATAATTACATCTCTGTTCACAATAGTTAATTTTCTGGGTAAGAACACTTCAGACTGGTTTTATATTCTTGGTATAATACTGTCTCTCATTCCTCTTATTATCTCCATTTTTATACAGAATGTGCTTGAATATTATCAGGATACTTTTTGCAAAAAATGTGGAAATAAGCTCGCCTGTGAGGAGATAGGTGAGCCCGTTATGAAGGAAACAAGCAGTTTTGGTAACTATACGCTGACAGTTACCAGACATTGGAAATGCAGACACTGCGGAAATGTACAGATAAGAGAAGATCAGGAAAATATTTTTGCGGAACAGGGGGAAATGCTGCCCGCGATCTCCCTGAAGAGCATTGAATGCAAAAAATGCGGCGGGATAGGAGCAGTTGCTGAACTTAAGAGACCTGATATAAAAGAGGTAGGGAACAAAAGAATAACCAGACGATATTATAAATGCACTTTATGTGGTCATGAGGACATAAATGAAAATGCAGAAATCATCGTCCATAGAAGTCATGCCAGTAGAGCCTGAAGATTCATTTTCAAGCAAAAAAGTTATCTTCACCTGATATTTACCGGAGATGTCGTCTAATATATTTATAAGTCTATAAACATAGGCTTATATTTATAAGCGTTTTTTATAAACTTATATTTGTAAACTCATATTTATAAACTCATATTTATAAACTTATATTTACAAACTT
>DUIO01000227.1 GCA_013330315.1 Methanosarcina sp.
CCGTAGTAAGGCGCGTCCTTTCAACATCAATGACTCTGGCTCTTATGAGGTCAGAGGGTCTAAACTCATCTGACAGCCTCTTAACATAGGAATCCCTTACATTTGAGACGTGAATGTCTCCGGGCCTTATGCTAACAATTTCTCGGCTCTCTTTTCCTTCAATTCCTGCGATTTCCACCATTGCCCCGGACTCACGTACATCAGTAATCTTGCCGTATACTATGTCTCCTACTTTAAGAATATTGGGGGTAATGGTATTTGGCTTTACTGAGACTATTCTGGCCTTTGTATCAATAAATACAATGCCTGTGGCGGTAGAATAAATATCGCCGCCGACTATTGATGTCCCTTCGCCGGATTTAAACTCCTCAGTGGTTCCGACAAGCTCTCCCGGAAGAACAAAACCTCCTTTTTCCAGGTTCTCTTCGGATACTGCCGCTTCTCCGGCAGGCTGCCAGGGACCTGACATTTCCCTTCGGTCTCTCGGAGTCTTTTTTGGAGGGTATGGAGATCTTCTCTTTTTGTTAGGGTCACCTTTAAACTGGTCCCTCGATTGTCCTCTAAACTGATCTCTGGACTGATCTCTTGGTTGACCTTTAAAATGATCCCTTGGGCCGCCCTTAAACTGATCTCTGGATTGGGTCCTTGGCTGATCTCTTGATTGACCTTTAAACTGGTCCCTGGGCTGGTCCCTTTGTTGACCCTTAAATTGATCCCTGTTTTCTACAGCTGCCGGGACTGGCTTATCCGTACCGGTCTTTCCTTCACCAGGACCTGTTAATTTTTTCCTAGTAGTTTTATTTTTTCTAATTCTAATCATGATCCCTCATTCTAATTATCGCTATTAGTGATATGAATAGTCATTATAGCAATTTTTCAGTAATCATTAAGAGTTATTGACGAAAACCGTAGACAAAACGTATCAGGAATACGAATAATAAATTTCCTTATAAGGATCGTTTAATCCCTGTCTTATTTCCCAACGCTTCATTCCCTATATGGTGTAAGTCCATGCATATGAAGGTATTACTAAACGCTCATTTAGAGAATTACCTGAAATTATACATCCTGATACTTTTTTCAGTTAATTGCCAGATGTGCTTAATTACACTATATCTATTTCGGATGTTACGGATCTCGTATATTATGTTACTACTGACTGTTCTCTATATTGATTTATCCTCTATATCCTTTATTATGACCTGTTTACTGCACAATAGTTTTTGTACAATAGCTTTATTGGTTTCGCCTTAACCGCAACCTGAAGATAAAAGCCACAAAACATGACGCCTTAAGTTACTCTTGAACACAGGCTTTATTCATGACAGCAATTCTGTAAATTTCTACCTCAATAATTTCTCTTTCTTTTTGATGAAAATCGAAACTCCTTTTTAAAGGAAATTTCGTAACGTACGAGTGTGTAATGACCGCAGGCTTAATGAACTTTTGGATAAAAGCAAGGCTTCCGCGGTTATGGATGGAGTATATTACATCGCTTGTTCTTAATGCTGACGAAAGAAAGGGTCTGTCCCTGCCTTTAACTCTTGCCCCGAAAGGAGGGTTCATAAGGGTTGTTTCTACGTGCTCCGAGACTTCCGTTATATCGGCCTGGATGAACTCGACCTCCACTCCAAGGCTTTCGGAATTTCTTTTTGCAATCTCAAGAGCTTTCCGGTCCTTATCATACCCTAGAACTCTCCTGGCTCCCAGAAGCTTTGCTCCTATTGCAAGAATACCTGTACCACAGCCAAGGTCCTGGACAGATCCTTCAAGATCTCCCTGCATGTAAGCGAAATGGAGTATTTCTGCAGCAAGAGGAGAAGGAGTCTGGTACTGCTCAAGCTCAAGTTCCGGATCGGAAAAGCCTTCTATTTCCTCAAGCAGCATTTCAAGCTTTCTCTGTTTCATATCTCTTGGTTTTTCCTGAAAAATGTTTTAGCTTTTGCAGATTTTGATTATTCTTGATTTTTGGGTTATTTTTGGACTCAGAGATTTTCAGGTTATGATTAAACAGGCTCTTCAGTGATTTCATCCAGAACAAGCCTTTCCCATTCACGTTCTCCAAGTACGATCTCAAATTCTTGAGGAGTCAGCATAGGCGCAGGAAAACGTCCGACTTCATCCACAGCAAGCCTTGGACAGGCAGTATTTACAAAAGCGTCCACTTTGAACTGAAGCAGCTGGTCTGGAGTTACGAGATCGATGAGAATCAGGTGTGCCTCTTTCCCGTGCCTTTTTGCCAGTTCTTTTAAGGAAGATGCAAGTTCTATCCTTTCCTGTCCATTTTTGCTTGAGACAATTATCCCGAATACCTGTGCATCCAGAGATTTTGCAATTACCGCACTTCTCTGGCGCAGAATTCTTGACGGGTCAACCTCACGGACTTCTCCGGAAAAAGGATCTGCTGCAAGAACACGTTTTTTTGTGGATAGGGCTACACCCAAGGGATGGAAGTCTCCACTCCCGATATAGAGGTACTCATCACAGTCTTCGTCTCGCGCTGCCGAAAAGTTGCAGCCGAGCACCTGTCCTGCATAGGCAATTCGTGAGTCGCCACGTCCGATAACGCAGGTTTTTCCCAGGTTCTCAAGCACGCTGCATACATCAGGAAGTTTATGGACATGCTGTACAGTAGTGATCAGCCCTATTTTCTGCCCTTTAAGTTCAGGAATAGCCTTCTCAACTACAGGCCGGACATCAATCGAGGAACGTGTTTCGATAAAATACACTTTATCCGAGAGTTTTATATCTTCCAGTTCCGCGTGCCCGAAATGGAAAAGAATGTCAACATAATCAAGGAGGGTCCTGTCCAGGTCGCACGCACCGAAACATGGGTCTCCTGAGATTATAATTTCAGCCCCGGTAGCTTCTTCAACCCTTTTTGCCAGCTCAGGACCTTTGCGTTTCAGCCCTTCGGGAAACTGAAAACCTACTAGCTTCGCTCTCGTATCTTTTATTACGCTGATTATATAATCAGGCCTCAGGTCGAACGCTTCACTGATCCCTAAAGACATCCTTAATCTCCACACCTTTCTCGCTTACATCAATTGTAACGAGAATCTTGGGGTCAACCCCGAGCTCCTTCAGTTTCAGGTAACCATCTCCGCGCCCTATGACGGAAATCACATCCGTTACCTCAACTCCCATATTTTGTAACGCCTTTACAAGGGCAAGGAGAGTGCCCCCTGTACTGATAACGTCGTCAACGATAATCACTCTGTCCCCTTTTTTGAGCCCGTTTATATAGAGGACACCCTTAGAATACCCTGTGCTCTGGGAGAGTTCAACTTCACCTTCAAGGAAGTAGGGACGTTTTCTGACAATGGTAAGAGGAATTTCGGTTTTCAGGGAGAGGGCATTTGCAACCGGAATGCCCATAGCTTCCACAGTCAGGATAGTGTCAACGTTCAGATCTGCAATTTCTGTGATATAATCCGAAATCTCTTCTACCAGATGTGGGTCGATAGAAGGTACACCATCAGAAATAGGATGGATGAAATAGTTATACTCTCCCCGCTTGATCACAGGGGATTTGATCAGTGAATCTTTCAGTCTTTCAAGCATGATTTTAACCTTTCTGGCTGTCTCAATATTCCGGGAAGTCAAAAATCCTGAAATTAAGCCTGCTCCCTCAAGTATACTTTCCCGAAGCCCATGTACATATATAAATGCACAAGCCCGCTGCCGGGAAAAATAGGCAATTTCAGGAAAACATCAAAGTACTTGATATAGCTTTGGTTTTCCAGTTCCAGTTAGTTAATATTCGGAATACAGGAAATTTATAATAGATTGTTAAGTCAGTATTAATAAATTTAAGGATATTCAGATAAAAAATATGGAGAATCGTAAAAAAAGAAAGGTAGTATGCCAAATTTTCTGTAAAATCACAAATCTCAAGAAGTTATCGAACCGAAAATTCAATATCATTAAGCCAATTTATTCTGCAGTATACAAAAATTTGACTTAGAATTTACAGCAAATTCGCCACACTTTCAAAAGAAAATAAAGTAAAATAAAAAAGATAAAAAAGAGAAATAAAATAAAAAGATAAAAGAGAAAATGCTAAAAAAGAAGCCTAAAAAAGTTTCAATTGCTTTCAGCAAACTATCATTCAAGCTTTAGATTTGCTTGCTAAGCCTTCAACCCCAGAAATCTCATTTTTTGAGGAACTGGCATTTCCTTCCGAATTAACAAGTCCGAGAACTTCATAAGGATTTGTGCCTGCCTGTTTTATTTCGTCCAGGGTATTCTCATCAATTTCAATGACTGCGATTTCTGTAATAAGTCCTTCTTTATTCCAGTTTTCTCTGTTCATAAGCCAGAGGTCCATCAGATATTTAGAAGCCCATGAAGGATCGTCTTCTTTTGCTCCGCATTCCGCACGCACGATATCAAAGTCAAATCCGAGAACCACTGCCTGCATCGTTCCGGCAATTTTATTCGTGACCACGAAAATTCCGGCAGGAGAGTTCCCAATATCTTCCAATTCTTCATCCTCAAGTGAGGATACCCAGATTCCACTTTTTCCGGGAGACGCATCCCAGCGTGTCACGAAAACGTCCTCTTTACACCAGTTAGGACAGGAAAAAACCGTATAACTTACTCCTTCTTCAAGAGGGTAGTTTTCTTCCATCCAGTTTGCGAGTACAAACNNACAGAAATGGTTATGCAGTTCCAGGCATTGTACCAGTTCATAATCCAGACTCCCGGTTGCCCAGCCGTTTGAAATTGTAAGAATGGCAAACTCGCGCCCGTCAAAAACGGTTGAGTTTACCTTTTCATTCCAGGCAGCGATAGACTTCTTGTTTTTCGAGAGTTTGTCAAAATCTATGTTTTCCGTCACCTGATAGATAATTTCACTCGAATTTTCATACGAAACCTCGATAAATGTGCAGTTTCCGCTTGATTTATTAAAAAAAGCGAACCACAAAGGAGCATTTCTTGCATTCTGGACNNGTCTTCGGCTGCAGCAAAGACCTGAGTTATCAATTCCGGATTATTAGCTTCGGCTGCCATTCCCGGGATAGAGCCGAGGGAAAAAATAAGCACTGTCAGAAAAAGAAAATCCGTAATTTTTGTTTTGATTTTTTTGTTAGCAAACACACTTCTTCTAATCATATTCTTAACCTCTACTAACCATTAGTTTTTTCTTTAATCTGACAAAAGTATTAATTGTCAGAAAATGCGATTTAATTAATAAGATAAATTTTTATTTTTATCGTGTTTAGTGTTACAAATGATGAAAAAAATAGTACATAAAACTTTCGGATTTTGTTAGAATTGAGTATTGAAATGTAAAAAAGAGACAAAACTACTGGAAAGAAAGAGAAAAGGAAAGAGAAAA
>DUIO01000100.1 GCA_013330315.1 Methanosarcina sp.
GCACAATCGAGTCCCTGGTTTTGCTGTCCACCTCACCTGTAGGTTCATCAGCAAGAATAAGGGCAGGTCTATTAGCAAGTGCTCTCGCAATAGAAACACGCTGCTGCTCTCCGCCGGACAGTTCGGTGGGTTTATGGTTTAGCCGGTCCCCGAGACCCAGTTCCTCAAGAAGGGTTTTTGCTCTTTCCTTCCTATCCTTTTTTGGCACCCTGGAAAAACGCATGGCAAGTTCTACATTTTCAAGGGCTGAAAGTGTAGGGATCAGGTTGTAATGCTGGAAAATAAAACCTATTTTTTCCCTCCTTACGCCCGGAAGCAGCTTTTCGGGCACTGAAGTAAGGTCCGTTCCGTCAAGGATAATCTTTCCGTCAGTAGCTTTTTCAAGTGTGCCTATGAGAGCCAGAAGGGTAGATTTTCCTGAACCCGAGGGTCCCATGATCGCAAGAAGTTCTCCTTTCCTTACGGTCATGCAGGCGCATCGAAGGGCATGAACAGGAATTTTGCCCTGCATATAGGTCTTTGAGAGGTTTTCAACCCGCATGATAGTTTTTATGCCGGCATCAGTCTCTCCCTTTTTTTCTTCAGGCATGCTTCAAAGCCTCCATCGGACTCATCTTCGAAGCCCTGTAAGCCGGATAAAGTCCCGAAAGAGCGCCTATCAACAGAGCAAAAAGCATTGCAATTATAAGGAGTCTTGGAGTTATCAGGAAAAGGACAATCCTTGTCGTTGCAAGCCAGGCATTCATTATCTGGACAGCTCCGACGCCAACTATAATTCCAAGGATCCCACCTAAAAGTCCCATGAGTGAAGCTTCTCCGAGCGTCAGGAGCAGGATATCCTTCGTTTCTGCACCTATCGCCTTCAAAATTCCAAATTCTCTGGTTCTTTCGGCAACTGACATCAGCATTGTGTTCATTACACAGAGCCCGCCTATGATTGCTGCAAGGAGCCCGGAACTGATGGTTATGACACTGAATATCATAAAGGACTGTCTTGCCTGCACCTCAAGTTCTCCCGGAGAAAGGGTGCTTGTTCCTTTTACGCTTAACTCAATCCTTTTGGAGAGCATCTCTGCGTCCACCCGCTCGTCAGGAACGGCAAAAATATAGGAGACTGAATTCCCTACACTATAAAGGTCCTGAGCAGTTTCAAGAGGGATGATTACCGCGTTATCAAAAATGGAGCCGGTATAATCAAGGATCCCTACAACGGTAAAGTATTTGTCGTGGATCTCAAATTTGCTTCCAACCTCAAGGTTATATTCTCTCTTGATATTGTTTCCGACAACTACACTGTAAGAATCGCCGGGATTGAGAAAGCGGCCTGCTTTAAGCTCCACAGGATTAAGGGCAACACTGGATTTTTCAGGGGGGACACCCAGGATCTGTTTTCCTGTCATGCCCATTTTATCCTCATCAAAAGTCGTCATCAAAAGCCCGTAAGCATCTTTTACCCCGGCTACTCGCAGGACATCGCTGACCTTGTCGTCCGTAAGCCCTCCTCCAAAGACCCCGCTTTCGGCAAAGACCCGAATCTTGTCACTGGTAACGCTCATGGAACGCTCAAAAGTCTGATGGAAATTCTCAGACATTGCACCCATAACTATAACTGCAAAAATTCCGAGAGCTATCCCGCAGATTGTCAGCGCACTCCGGACTTTCCTGTTCGTTATGTTTCTGATGATCAGGTCAAACATAATGGTCCCGCATACGGATTCGTTTTAACTCCAGAAAACTCTAAACAATTATTCAACTTACTCTTTTTTCCCTTTTCCTTTTCTTCCAAGCAGGATGATGCACAGAAAAATGCCAAGTGCTGCCAGAGAGCTGAAAGCAGGAGACTCTTCCGGTGGATTTGTTTCGGCTACAGGCTCAAAAACTCTTAAAACCGTTTCATGGCTGTCAAGGATTTCCCCGTTCTGGTTTACGGCATATATTTTTACGTTATAATCGCCTTTGGGGACTCCCTGCCAGATAATCCCTACAGTATCCTCCTTTCCTGCGGTCAGGATATCTGCAGTCTCTTCAAAGACCTGTGCGTCCCCTTCTTCGGGAGTCAAAACAACCATGATGATCCCATTAAAAGGGACCTGGGACCTTCCGATGACCGTAACGCTTGCCCCATATTCGTCCACATCGACATCCTCATCAAGGATTTCTACTTTTTCCTGTGCCCTGAANNAGCTGTATAGTTTCTGCCTTTTTCAAGGAGAAAGGGCCAGTTAATTGCTTTATAATAAGCATCAGTCACCGGGATATTTTCCAGACTTTCAGTGTATATGATCTCCGTTCCGGAAAGGAGTTTAAGGTCAAGGTCTACCATGCCGGGTTCAGGTATTTGTACGAGTCTGAGGTTCGCGGAACTTGTAAGAGTCATCAGGATAGAAGCCTTTTCCGAATCTGCAGAAAAATCCACAACTTTAAGGTTTGACAGGTGTGGGTTGCGGTAAGAAAAGGACAGCTTTCTGGTATCGAGGATTTGACTTCCTTCTTTTACAAAAAGTTGCGCTGTATAAGAATCCCTGTCTTTTCCGAAGTCTTCTTCAAGTCCCCAGAAGAGGATTTTAGTAACCTCCTGTCCTGCCTGCACATGACCAAGGTTAAAGGTTTCCGACTTCAGGCTTTCTTTTCCCGAACTCAGGGTGAAAACAAGGGACACATTTTCACGAGGCTCTTCAAACCTGACCCTTGCATCACTCAGGTCATGGTCTGAGAAAAAATCGAGAATAATTTTATTCTCTTCTCCGGCACTTGTCTCGCTTACTGCCCCATAAACTGGATTTATCTGGGCACAGAAGAATATCAGGAATGCAGCTAAAGAAAACAAACGGAAAGTAAACTCTCCCGGATTTAAACAGTTATTTTTTTCAGGCAGATTCAAGCCCGGTTCCTCCTTCTTTCCAAAAACTGGCAGGAACCAGAGTCAGTAGCCCGATCTAGCTTCCTGCAATATGAATGTATGTAGGAACCTCTATGTTTAAGTTTTTATTTTTTTGCCGTAATCCAGGTTCCGCAGGAAACCGGAGATTTCTTAGCTTCCTCTCCACCCATAATTTCTCCGAGCAGAGCCGGGTCCCTGGCATCCATAACGAGGGCATCGAGCTTGCAGCGCTCTATAATCTTTGC
>DUIO01000052.1 GCA_013330315.1 Methanosarcina sp.
CATTCCCACATCCATTCCCACATCCATTCCCACATCCATTCAATAGAAAGACAGAAACGAAGATCATGAGCTTATGACATGTACCGAATTCATCTCCACAGGAAATTAAAAGGCAAATTTGCAAAGCAGAGTTAAAAGAGAAAAATTGAATGATAAAATTTAAGAAATAAGACAATTTTAAAGGCTAAAATGCAAATCCTGAAGGATAAGCAGGATAAATGGGGATTTATTGTTATTCATCTGTAAAATTTCTTGGATGAAATTAATTCAAGGTTTAGTTGTTCAATGGACTGAAGAGAATAATGCAATTTCAAATCCGGAAATTTATAGCCATTTTTCAAAACTATTCAATGATTTAAATCCTAGAAAATCAAAATTTAAGGATTATAAAGCGTTAAATGAAAAAAAAAGTCCTTTTAAAGGGTAATTATTAAACCCAATATTTCGGAGGATTCCGGAATGTAAGTATGCTTTTATGTTTAAATCCAGATACAGCATCTGCAGTCAGGAATATTACGAAAACATACAATCCAGCCTGCGACAATTACCCGACAAGCCCTCACATACGCTTTCACTGTATAATTCATACATAATCGTGAAAGGTCAGGCTGAAGCAAATAATAGAGACCATATGTTGTATGAGATCATAAGTGTATATAAACCTGCGAACAAAGACCTCGGATATTCCTGACAGCTAATAAACGGATAACAAATAATAAATAGCCAATAAATAAACAGTTAACAAATAATAAACAGTTAACAAATAATAAACAACCAATAAATAATAAACAGCCAGTAGATATCAGTAGCTAATATTTTTAAAATAAGTAAATTTTTAATGCATTTGAGATAGCAGTTTTGAAACCATATTATCCAGCAAGTATTCCAAGAGACAAAAAAATGCCTGAGAACCCTGAGGAAAAATTGTTGATCCTGCAGCTTTCCGAAGATTCAAGGAAAATTGCCCGGCTCCTTTCTAATGAGACTTCGATCAGGATCCTCAAGCTGCTTGACAGAAGATCCATGTCTGCGGCTGATATTGCAAATGAGCTTGAAGTGCGCCTGAATACCCTCAAATATAACCTTGACTCACTTCTTGAAGTCGGGCTGATCAGGATAAGGCAGGTAAAGTGGAGCAAGAAAGGAAGAGAAATAAAGATGTATGAAGCAGTTAAGAAAGTAATCATACTCCTGCCCGGAGAAAAAACTCCGGAGATGTCCCTGATATTAACGGAAATCAGGCGACATAATTTTAAAAACCCGGGTACGGCGGAGATTTCAGAAATCTCCGGAGTTTATTGTGAACCCGGCATCTGAAACTCCCGGAGATCTATTTTCGGGAAAAATCAGGACTTGAACCAAGCTTAATATATAAAAACATAAATCAATATAAAGTTCAGTGATTATTTACCAGAAGCGTAGACCAGCATGAAAATTAAATTTTTGCCCTTGATTCTATTAATAATAGGAGCTCTAGCGGCCTCAGGCTGTATTGATTCACAGGCGCAGCCTTCTAATGTTAAAGCTCCAGGAGACCTTTACAGGAGCATTTTTTATCCCTACGCCGGACTCCTGAAAGGAGATTACGAGCCCGGTGTTCATATAATCCCTCATGATCCTTTACCTAACATACCTGCAGGTGAAGATCCGTCCCGCTCTCTGCGAGCTGCAACACTCCTGCTTGACGAAAATATAATAAAAGCAGAAGCCATATCTGCAAGGCTTGAACCAGGAATTCAATACTTAAGGGACCAGGGAAAAGACGTTAGCAGGCTTGAGTCTTTGCTTGAAGAATATAACGGTCTTGTAGAAGAAGCAAAGAAATACAGAGCCCTTGCTGCATCTTCTGAAGAATACAACAGTACCGGAACAGATGGTTATTCGGAAGACGAATTACCTGCGGAAGATATACAAAAAGAATATCTTATCCAGTCACAAAAGAGCATGATCAGAGCCAATCTTGTCCTTAAAGACATATTTGAAGAATTTAAGCTCCTTATGCCTGGAAATATAGAGTTGAACGAAACAGAGAAGCTTAATGCAGCAGGAGAGGGAAGGGTTATCCTGATAGGAGATTTTGATCTCAATCTGCAGCTGCAAGAAGGTGAAATGGCTGTCATGGACCTCTCTCAGGATTCCAGGATCAAAATAAAAGGAAATTATTTACTTGAAGTTAAAGAAGGAAGGCCGGAAAAGATATTTGTTTATCATATCAAGTCTGCGGATCTGGAGATTTCCGGTTCCCGTAAAACACTTTTGCTTAACGGTGAAAATATTACTGTTGAGGCAGAGGGGAAGGGATATGCGGCTTTCTTTGGAAACGGAACCTATATTGTTGAAGACGTCAATGGGACAAACAGGAAAGAACAATGGGCAATAAACTCATTTTTTGACGAACAGATGATGCAGAAAGAACCGGACAAAAAAGAAAACAGAACTCCCCTGACAGGTATGCATGATCCGAAGACCGGGATAATAATCAAAATCTATTAAAAAGAATCGGTTGTAGCAAAAGGGACCAGTTTTATTGAGAGAATTAGCTTTATAAAAGAGAATCTATAAAGTTATGGAAAAAGTATAAGAACAGGTATAAAAGATAAGAAACTTCAAACCTTAACCCNNCTGGAAAATGCTATTATTGAGGTAAACTCCACTCCTTCTCAGTCCATGGTAGCAAAATACGGAGTGTACTCTTTTGAACTGGAACCTGGAGATTATCTTATTAAAGCCAGTTATTATCAAAACAGTACTCTTATCTATTCAGCCTCTGAGACAGTTAAAATCAAAGGGGAAGGGAGCTATGTGCTTGACCTCCTCCTCCTGCCTGTTTATTCCGAAGAATTAATGGATACATCCGAGTTAAAAGAAACTTCAGGAAGCCCTGCTGCGGATAATTCAAGTGATACTGTACAAAAAAACAATAATTCGGGTACTGTAAATAATATAGATGCTGACAGCCCAAATGATAATAATGCAAGTACTGTTGAAATCGATTCCATCGAAACAAATGGACCGGCATCTTTTACAGGTTATTATCCGATTGCAGCCCTTATGCTATTTCTCCTTCTAGCTGGAGGATACCGTTTCCGGAAACAAAGAAGCCCGGACAAAAATGATCCTGAACACAGTAAATTGCGAAAAGTCGGGAGAAAAACCGATATGGAAATAGCTGGATCGGAAATACGCAGGCAGGAAAAAAGCCAGCTCCAGGCAGAAAAAGCGGGATATGAGACAGAAAAAAACCATATGCCTGTAAGCGAACCCGGGTCATCCATAAAATTATCTACAAACGCCGAGCCCAAAACCGGGCAGGAACTGCCGATAGAGCTCGCAGAAATCCAGCTTTCGGAAAAGTCAGACCTGGAAGTTAGAAAAGAAAAAGAAGGAGAAGATAAAGGAAATACGGAAGGACAGCTCATACCCGAACCTGAAGATACGGGGCTCAGAGGAGAAATTGAAAAGGGCAAAGAAACTTCATCCGAAGAGCCTTCAAGACTGCCTGAGACGACACAGGTATCCGAGCCGGAAACCCCCGTCAAAAAGAATCTCCCGCTCCCTGCAGACCTTCAGGAAATCATGGATATAATCAGGGGCCAGGGAGGCAGGATTACGCAAAAAGATCTGCGCAGCAAGTTGAAGTATTCCGAAGGGAAGGTCAGCCTGATGCTTGCAGACCTTGAAAGAAGAGAACTGATCGAAAAATTTAAGCGGGGACGCGGGAATGTTGTGATTCTGCGGGATCTGGAAAAGTAAAGTTCTCCATACTCTCACATTCCCTGCTCTTTTTCTATCTCATACTGCTGCTCCATATTGCTACATGCCAGCAGAGCAAATCTCATAATATTACGACAAGCAAAGGCAGAATGGCTCGGAAAAACTACTATCCTGAGAATAGNNTCCTGATTGCAAGACTCCGCATGATAGGGGTATTAAAGCTTCAATTAATATCAAAAGATTCTCTCTTCTTGAACAAAATCTCATAACTATTTGACACCTGCGGAAACGCAGGGAAGAGCCCAAGGGCTTGCTCTCAAAAGGGAGAGGGGAACTATGAGGCCTGCCATTTAAATGGCGGTGAGTTCACAAATATAACACTACAAATCCCTGGGCTTATAGCAGTATCATTTCTAAATTATAATACGCCCGAAGAGCCTATTTGCACGGACTACATCGATTTTTATTGAACTGAGTTTTTCACAGGCTTTAGTCTACAGTAATATAATTTGCCTCTATAATCTCACCGGTTTTTATTTCTCTCTGTTTTGTTAAAAATTTCTTCGTGGTGAACACAGCCCACTTTAAATGTAGTGCGATATGGGCAATAAAAAAGACCAGCATCAAGATCCCAAGCTGTTCATGGATTAATTTCCAGAAATGAGATACATCATGGCCTTCGATAAGTAGCAAAAGACCCGAATAACCAACCAGCACAAATTGGGCAAAGAAGGCAAGGTCCACAATATAGTTTAGTTTTGTTCGATTCATTTTTTTACTCCGTTAAAAATCCTTATTTCTTCCGTATAGTTCTACACTTCTATGACATCGACTGCGGTCACAATGTTAATCCGACTCTTAGCCGCACATTCCTGTAATTGCCAGACAAAGAAATAAAGATACTTGCAAAGGAAAACCCAAAAAAATGATTTACTTTAATTAAAAAGCATTAATAAGATATTAAAGTTAATTTTAGTCTTTATTATTCCATATTAAGCTTAATAAATCATAATTATATCATTATTTTTAAAAATTAGTAAATTTTTGAAGTTTAATCTTAAATAAGAGAACTAAATTCATGATTTTCCTTTTCCGAGATGCAGTATAATCTAATTCTGACATGACCTGATCCCGATATAACCTGATACTAACATAGTTGATGGATTCTGAGATAACCTGATTCTGAGATAACCTGATACTAACATAGTCTGATACTAATATAGTC
>DUIO01000331.1 GCA_013330315.1 Methanosarcina sp.
TAGGGTTTATTTAGGGTTTAAGTAGGGTTTAATTAGCGTTTACCAAATTTAATTTATTCAATTTAGATCTACTCAGGTTTGACGTTTGCTAGAATTCTAGCGTACCAGCTTTAATTTAAAGATTTCTCGAGTTTAAATAATGTTTATTTTTTAATCGTAAACCCGGATTAAGTTTTTCAGGTTTAACAGGTTACGTTTTTTATCATGTTACGAACTTATGATATTTATTTTTTTATGAATGTCTTTTAATTTTTATTTTAATCACTTATTTCTAAAGCTAATTTTTGATAACCTTATTCTGATTTTGCACTTTTGTTCTCTTCAAATCCTGAAATTTACATGATATAGATTTGCATTTAAGTGCCTGTGCCCTTTTCTGGGTCGTTAAGGGTTTTTTAGCCAAAACCAGAACCTAGTAGTTTTATTATTTCCATACTGGGTGCAAATTCTTTGCACAACAGTGAAGTGGGGTATACGATATTATACCATACTATTTAACATTTTTCTGTAAATTTCTCTCTGAAATGTATTAATTCCATCGCTTTAGACAGGGGTTTTGTTCACGGGCCCAGTTGCTCAGTCCATATATTTTATTTCTTCAAGCATGCATTTTTTATTTTTGTTTGTTGTGAACATAAATTCTTCTGTCTTTATTAAATTTTTACACTTCTATGTATCCCCGACTCCTCTTTCAAATAATGTCTTTAAACCTAATTTTTTATAATATGTTCTTTCGTGATTGGTTGATTTAATTCCTGAGCCAGAAGTTTTGACTTATGATTAAATATTTTCATTCTATAGTCTTACTTTATTTACATAGTAATATTTATATTTTACGTTAATTATATTTGGTATGTTTTATCTCTTTAAAATATAAACGGCTATATAAGGAAAAGTTATACTCACTGCATCTGCCAATACTTCTATATTGGCCTGTTTTCTGCATTTTAGATCTCCTTATACTAAATCTTTGAATTTATCTAATTTACTTAGGTAAAAACGCTTTAACTGATTAATTAAAATCTCTAAGTAATTCTTTTATATTTCTCAAATTTATTGATATTTTTCAGGGTCTATTTTTCAATTACCGTCTCTCTTTCACTTTTTCTCTTTCTTTATCTCCACTATCTCTTTCACTTTTTCTCTTTCACTTTTTCTCTTTTTTTTATTACCTCTTTTTCCTTGAACGGATCTAAAGTAAATTATTGACGCAAATTTTCCGGTGGTAAAAATTCACGGAAATATATTCTTAAAAAATAGTTAGCAAAAAAGGGATTTTGAGTCTAAAATCCCGGAAAATATCGTGAGAAGCCCGGTTAAGAATAATCCGGGAAAAAGGGCTGTCTTTTAGTCCTTCAGGATTTTTGACATATAAACCCCATCGAGGGTGTACCCGAGTTTTCGGTAGTATTCCCTGGCACCAATCCCGCTTATTATTGCAAGCTTTCCATAGCCGGCTTCCGATGAGATTTCTTCGGCACGTTCAATGAGCTCTTTTCCATAGCCCCGATGCTGCCATTCTTTTTGTTTTGCACCTTTTCCGACAGGCACCATGGAGCCGTAAACGTGAAGCTCCCTTATGAGGGCAGAGTCCTCAAGCTCCTGACGGTGAGGGGCAGATGGAAAGCGCAAGCGTGTAAATCCTATAAGGACGTCTGCCGAAAGGTCCTCAAAAGCTATAAAATGCTCTTTACCGTTGCAGGCTTCGTAAGTTTCCATGGTTAGTTCTATCTCTTTTTCGTTTATCCTTCTCCCTTTCAGGCTGTTGTGTCCTACTTCCCTGCAGCGTATACAATGGCATTTGCCCCCTTTTTCCCGGAGTTTTTCTTCTGCAAGCTGCCTTAGATTACTCTTTTTGACTCCTGCGAAGATCTGGTGGGCAGGAATATCTCGTTGTATACGCTGGAGCCTCACCCATTTAGGCAGGGTTGCCTTTATGTTCGCAACAAGTTCAGCAGCCTCTTCGTCGGAAAGTGCCTGATATTCTCCAGCTTCCCACATTCTGTACAGAGGTGTGCCTTCGGTCACAAGCGTCGGGTAAATTTTAAGATAATCAGGTTTGAAACGCGGGTCGTCAAAAAGTTTTTTGAACCCCCTCAGGTCAAGTTCGGAATCTCCCCCCGGAAGGTGGGGCATCATATGAAATCCTACCTTAAATGCGCTGTCCCTCAAAACCTGGTTCGCCCTCACGATTTCCGCAACCCCGTGTCCTCTCTGCATTCGGGTTAAAATGAAATCATAAACACTCTGGACTCCAAGCTCGACCTTTGTCCCTCCAAGCCTGAGGAATTCATCCACATGTTCTTCTTTTGCCCAGTCGGGACGCGTTTCGAAAGTTATGCCTACATTGCGGATATCAGCCGTTTCGTTAGCTTTCTGGACCTCTTCAAGAGGAATATAAGGAGAAGACTTTCCAATCTTCCAGGCATTTTCCCTCCATTCGGTACCTGTAAAATCGTTCATTGCCTCAAGGCAACGTTTGCTGAACCATTCCTGATAGTCGAGGCTGCGTGCTGAAAAGGTACCTCCCATTACTATCAGCTCGACTTTCTCTATATCATGTCCTATTTCCTTTAACTGGGAAAGTCTGGACTGGACCTGCGTGTAGGGGTCAAATTCGTGTTGAAAGGCTCTCATAGCTGCAGGTTCTTTTCCCATGTAGCTCTGAGGAGATTTAAAAGTTGAGCCGGGACCTCCAGGGCAGGGAATGCAGACTCCATGGGGGCATGGCGNNTACAGCCTGTTCTTCCGGCGTACCCTGCATGATGATATCTCCGTTTCTGGGCAGGCTGGCAAGATGATAGGACTTACTCACGTCTTTTTTTATTTTGTTCAACTGGTCTTCGTTTTTTATCGCGCCGGCAAGTACCTTGTCAAGCATACTTTTGCAGGCCCTGTTATAATCAGCTTCTTTCATTTCAATTTCCGTCTATTCGGGTCATTTTTCCCGGCTCTTTTTTTCGGATCATCTTTAACTAAACTTTGGATCATCTTTAACTGAATTTTCTATGTAGCATCCCTGATTCGCAGGAATATTCCTTATTGGTAACCAATTAAGGGACATTCTGGAATTTATTTATTCTTAAATCCTGCTATTGATGCTTCCAACAATCCTTATATGTAAACCGGCCCTGTATACAAACCAACCAGTTCCGTATAATCCTGTTACTAAAATATTAAAAAAGGTAATTTCCATCTTCCCGTATTATTTGCCATCAAATTTAGCCTTTAATTCTTATATCCGATGATTATCTTGTATCAGGATTGTATTAATCACGTATAATATGAATTTGATGTTATATGGTCAATTGATGTAAAGTAATGAATCTATGTAATATGGTCGGTCAATTTAAACATTATGCTGACGGATCCATGTGAGCATCAATTGACCTTATAGCCGCTCTATAATTGCTTTATGGCAAGAAGGCAGAAAGCCCAATCGCTTTAAGGTTGAGATGAATGCCATCAACTCCTACATAACTGCCTTTGTTATTTACCAGTATTATATGTGCGGGTAACGCAAATACTACTGATGTTGAAAGTCTATAAGTGCAGATTGAAGCATATAAAAAATCAAGGAACGCTAATAAATAAGCACATTGGTAGCTGCCGGTTTGTCTACAATTGGGTTTTGGAACAAAAAATTCAAACTTATGAACAGGCTGGAAAATCTATTAATCATAGGGCCTGGATAAACTTCTTCCTGCTCTCAAAACTGAGAAATCTTTTGTGAAATAAACTAATTCTCAGTCATTTCAGGCATGACAAAACATGCAGATGCGGCTTTTGTCAGGTTCTTCAGAGATAAGGATGGCTTTCCTGAGTTTAAAATCTAAAAAAAACCCTGTTCAATCTTTTCCTGAGCAACAGCACTGCGTTGTAGACTTTGAAAAGGCATTGTCAAACTTCCTAATGTCTGGCAGGTTGAAGTTATATTTCATAGAACGTTTGAAGGTACTCTGAGACAGCAACCGTTTCAAGATTGTTGTTTCAAGGTTGTTAACTGGGAAATATACATCAGTATTCTTGTGAATGACGGAAAAAAATGTCCAAAAATTCTCTCCTTGAGCAAAATCTCATAACTAATTGACACCTGTGAAATGCAGGGAAAAGCCTGGGGACTTGCTCTCAAAAAATAGAGGGATGAACTAGGAAGCTTACCATTCCAATGGCTGGTAATTCACTCATAGCTAGTAATTCACTCATAGCTAGTAGTTCACTCATATGTTGTATGTACTTTTAAGTATCCAGGTAGGTTTGACAATTTTTGTTTGCCCTGGTTTTTATGAGCAGAGATCAAATCCTATGATAAAAGTTCCCTGGCCTACTGCTGGCTTAAGACCCATAACAGATCGCAGATACTCGTCCGTAGGAGTGGAAGGAGAAGCAAGTACAACATTATCCAGACCACTCACGCATTCCAGATCTTTGCATTTTTGAGGAGGGAGAACTACAGTGATAGGCTCTTTCTGTGCATCCTTTGGCTTTGGTACCGCACTTCTGTAAATTACGAAATTTCCCATCACTACCATATCTCTGCATTTTTTACACTCTTCAAGTTTTTCTTGATCATAAATGTCCTCTCCCACTTTTTCCCCGTATTGCATGAGGACTACATTTGGTCCTTCGGGCCAGACATAGTCCATATTGGTTGTAAAAGCGACGATTACCTGGCGGTTAAGAACCTCCTTAATCCCCCGGTTATCTCCCACTCCCATGCCCATCAAGACTGCCCCTTCGGCCTTCTTTTCGAGCTCAAGTACTTTTTCCTTGTCTTCTTCATTCAAAATGTATGTGTCTTCCACGCCTTTCATTGCTTTTATTCTGCAGAGGACATCCTGGATAATATCTTTGCATTCCAAAACTGATACCCCGTGTTGTTTTTATCCTATGTTGCATTGTTCAGGTATAAAATATGATCTTATAGGATTCGCTGTTACGAATTATAGGGATTCTCTGGTATGGCTTTTCGGTGCCTTTATCTCAAGGTAGACTTTTCTTCAAGATTTTATCTACTTTATTCTTTTATATATTTTTCTTATTTTATATTTATTTTATTATATCGTCAATTTCTAATATGTTTCTATTATACTGTAAATCCTGCAAAGCAGATAATCATCTCCCTTCTTTTTTATAAAATTAATGGAAGTATCTTGCAAAGATATCTCAATTATTTCAAAGATTTGCCCTGGGCTTTTCAATATTAATTCTGCTTCTATATCCCGGCAGACCAGGTTCTGAGCCTGCACTTTTTCTTTTATTTACATGCTCGACACTAAGGGTGCGTGTATAAAGGAGCTGCAGAATAGTATGTATGAAAAGTTTCTTTTTCGAATGCATTTTCCATCATCATAAATATGAATAATGCTTGAAAAACAAAAATTC
>DUIO01000068.1 GCA_013330315.1 Methanosarcina sp.
CTTCGATAGGCTTTGCCCCGATTTCGAATTCTTCAATATATACCCCTGGTGCTAGATATTCCGGTATATTTATTCCCCCTATTTTGATCATCAATTACACTTCTATCCGGGCAGCCTCAGAGTTTTGGTTCTGGCAGCTTCCCGGCTCATGCGCTTCGAGATTGAAGCACAAGTGAGTAAATTATTTTATAAGTTAGCTTTATTGAAGAGTTATTTATTAGAGAGTTATTTATTGGATCATTTATTGTGGATTATTTATTGGATTATTTAAGGACCATTAAAGGACCATTTATTGGATCGAAATCTTTTTTGCAGAAACTGTTTTTCCTTCCCGTACTGTAAAAGAGTTCTCAACAGCTTCCCCGTTTATTATCAGGGTTACTTCCTCTGATTTTATAATGTTTTTAAAATAAAGAACGAATTCTCCTCTACTGTCTGTAAGGTTTTCTATATTTTTGCCGTCCACTCCAACTCTCAGGCCAGCTACTGGTTTTCCTGAGCTTGATTCTATTTGCCCCCTGAGAAGAGTTGCATTGCCAGAAAATGGATACCCCGGGTTTGGTTTAAGGGCAATTTCAGGCTTGCCGTTAATTTCAATTACAGGTTTTTTCGGATCGGAAAAAGCTGACATATCTACTGTTATTTCTTCCGGGAAATACAATTCCGATTTAATGCTCAGCGTGTAACTTCCTTCGGCATGCAGGTCAGTAAAAAAATAATATCCACTGAGGTTTTGGGAAGCTTTTTTGCCCGTCTCCTTTATCTCCACCCGAATTTTGCCTGATGGCTTTTGCCCTGTATACTCGTCAATAACCCATACTGCAAAAGAGAGTTTGAGAGATCGAGTATCTCCGGCATATGCGGTGCAGGTATCGGTCTCATAGATCCTGGCAAAAGCCATTCATTTACCCCCTTTTCTGGAATAATAGGAATAGTTTATTTCTCTTGATATTACTCTCTGAACACCAACCTCCCTGCCCGAGTTAATCTGTACGGGAGTAACGACATAGCAAATTGAAGGTCTGAAGGGTTTACTCGGGAAAGTGCTCCAGATTTTGGTCAGATCTTCCATGTTCAGGGAACTCATCATTATGTGAAGCTCCTCGTTTTTATTCAGGTTCCCCTTCAAAAGCGACCCTTTCAAAACGGAGTGGTCGTACAGGACTCTGGCAGCCCTTCCCAGTACGGTATGCTCCTCCAGTGACCGGGCTGTTTTATCCTGTACTCCGGAGGATGTATGAGATGTTAACATGTAATATAGTTCGAGCGTCAACGGCGGAAATATAAGCGTATCCTGATCCTTAACCTGCATTTCCTGATTTCTCAGATGAGTATTTTCAAGGACCTGATACAGAAAAAGGGATAACCTCGCATTGTCGCTTGGATCTATTTCTCCGGGAGAATACAATACTATTGACTCCCTGTCGACCAGATCCTCCATATTGTCCCTTAAGAGCTCTATCAAAGTCTCTCCAACATCAGCTATTGCTCTGTAATCAGACAATGAGCTCACCTCCCGCTGCTTAATTGCAAAGGATAAATATCCATTGAGAAATTTATAGTTCAATCTATAATACGAAAGCATTTAGCATTCGTAGACATGCTTTGTGCCTGTAATCATGCCCGGTACACATAATTATTTCAAATAGCTGGCATACTCTCCAAAATCAGCTTCTGTAAAGAGCTTTCCAATTTTCTGGTATTCCCGTTTTGTAGCCCTGATAATTTGTTCCATCCCGACCCTGCCAGAGCCTCCTGCAGCCAGAAAAGAGGCTGAAAGGGCTATGTTTTTGATATTTCCGCCTGTAAGTTTGAATTTTGACAGAAAAACAAAATTCACTTCATCCTCAAGAGGAGTTTCAACAGGAAAAGTGTGCCTCCAGATAAGTTCTCTGGATTTTTCGTCAGGAACCTGAAATTCAATTGTGAAATGTAACCTGCGAAGGAATGCGTCATCCATATTTTTTCGGAAATTACTTGCAAGTATCACGGTCCCTTCATGTTCTTCCATTTTCTGGAGCAGATAAGCGGTCTCGATATTCGCATAACGGTCATGGGCATCCTTTACCTCGGACCTTTTGCCAAAAAGGGCATCGGCTTCATCAAAGAAGAGGATTGCATTGCTCGTTTCAGCTTCTCTGAATATTTTATTCAAATTCTTCTCGGTTTCCCCGATATACTTACTGACAATACTTGACAGGTCTATCTTGTAAAGATCCAGCCGAACTTCCCGTGCAAGAATTTCAGCTGCCATAGTCTTCCCCGTCCCGGAGGGGCCTGAAAAGAGCACGTTTAAGCCTTTTCCAAGGGATAATTTCTTTTCAAAACCCCAGTCGGAGTATACTGTTCCTCTATATTTGACAAAATTGCAGACTTCTTTTAACTGCTCAAGCGTATCCTTCGGAAGGACAATATCTTCCCAGCTGTAATGCGGGCTAATTTTCACAGCGAGACCGCTCAGCTTCTGGTTTGACCGGACTTTACAGCTTTCGTAGAGAATTTCAGCTGAGAGTGCCGGAACATCCGGATTTTTTGCTCTTGCAATCTCACGTGCAGTACTGACCACTTTTTTTATCTGACCGCCTGTGAACCGGCACTTACCTGCAAGTTCTTTCAGGTCTATATCCTCTGACAGGATGCAGTTTCCCTCCAGGCAGGATTCCCATAATTTTTTTCTGAGGAGATAAGGAGGAAGAGGAAAAGAAAAAGGAAGAAAACCATTATTTATCAAATCCTCTCTCCTTTCAGAAAACCTCCTTCCTGCCAGAAAAACCTCTTTTGGAAAGTTTCTCAGGTCCTGAAGTAAATTCTTTACAGGAATTTCAGTCTCTTTAATCTCGGTTTCATTATCTGCGAGCAGAGAGTCAAAATTTTCAAGATAAAGTGCTGAGTCCTGCAAAAGTGATTCCCTGAGTACAAGGGTCACTATTTCAGGAAAACGGCTTTTAAGAAGAGCTCTTGAATCAACGATAAACAAATCAGTGCCCAAATCCGTGCAGGCAGCCTCTGCAGCAATCTGTTTTCCGCTGCCCTCCGGTCCTTCGAAAAAGAATTTTAAAGGGGCTTTATTCAGGATATGCCAGCTTACAGAGTCCTTTAACCTGTTTTTCAGGCCTTCGGGAAGGACAAGGCCTTCAAAGGACCTTTTTGTTTCCATTATGTATGAAAAATCCCGGATCCTCGGGTCAGGCTCATCGAACCCAAGTAAAAAATCAATTATTCTCTCATCAATTTTTATATGCGCAGACAGAAGAGATTGCTGTCCTTCCGAATTCCCGCCTGTCTCTTTTCCTTCAAGGTATANNTTTTTCTTCAGCTGTCTGGCAGAGCAGGTTCAGGGCCAGATCGACTCCGGGCCGTTTTCTGGTTACATCATTTTGAAGGTAAGAATAGACCTTTTCGTATTTCAGGTCCAGTTCAGGGGCAAGCCCTATTAAAAGGACATAAACCTCAAAAGGGTCCAGGCTGAAAAGTTCAGACAGGGTTTGAAGTCTCAGCTCTTTGCCATATATCAGGGTTTCGATCTTTCTTGTATCAATATCTCTGCGCATCTCCTCGAGTTTTTCGGTCTCAGAGTCAGGCAGCTTCTTTGAGTCTGTCCCGAAATTCCCGGAGTTGAGGAGCGCACTTATTTCAGCTTCCGAAATATACAGACCTCTGAATTCATCCATCGGCTCAGAAGGATCTGCCCAGAAGACTTCGAAATAAATGCGGATTAGCCTGTCAATCCTGGCGAGCTCATCAAGAAGATGTTCAAGATTATCAGCATATGGCATCATATAGGGTCAGCATAAGAAAGATTTCGTTACCAGAATCTGAATTTGAATCGTCCTGATCGTATTTTATTCATCCGGACTTAACTTGAGTTCATTTTTTAATTCCAGAATCCGCCTGTAGGCACCGATTAATATTTCGGCATCCGATAATCGGCCGCTGGATTTGAGTCTGTCTACCTCGAGCAGGAATTTTCCGGTATTTTCCACAAGTAACTCATTTTTGCCTGCAAATTTCGCAGCCAGTACTTTCAATTCTTTTTTAGAAGAGTATTTTTTTGGTTTTTCGCCATCAATAAAATTGAAGATAACCCCGCATTTCCGGTGACCTATTGTTCTGGTTGAAGGATTAGCTGACGTTTTCGTATAAGCTGTGAAAGTATTTTCTTCCACTAGCTCCCCACATTCACATAAAATGATATTATAACCCCCTTTCCGTATTCCTCTAAAAGCCAAAAATAAATCCCCGGCTGGCTCAAAAATAAGTGGAGAACTGTTAAATTCAATATACAGGCAGGAAGAATTAAACATTCAGTGTTTAAAAAGTCCAGCGCCTCTACTAACAATGGAAGTTGTCATCGCCCAATTGCTCACTTCCCAAAATCGATGATTTCCCTACCCAAAGAAATTTCGACTAGATATTGAATATACTTCATCAAGTATATATGGTTTAAGATAGGCAATATTTTAAATTTAAAGTATTTTAAATTAGCTCTCAAAAATCATTTTGAATTTAAGGCTATTCTAACTTAAGGGCCATTCTAATTTGAGATAATTTCTAATTTGAAAGTTAGTTTTCTCAATTAAAACTAACTTCTATGTAAAGTTGAAGTACATATAACATAAAATGATAGGAAATCTCTTTAAGAACTAATTCTTTGATGAATGATCCTTTGAAAAATGATTTTTTGAGGACTAATTTTTTTAAGAACTGATTCCCCGAGGAAAGGTATTAAAAGTCGACATTATAAATGAATTTGTCTTGAAAATCAAAGTGGAGAGGCTCTAAAGGGGAGCAAACTTTAATACCTATAAAAATCTTTTCCCTCAATAAGGAGGTAGCCAGAGAATGATGATTGCAGGAATTGATGAGGCCGGAAAAGGTCCGGTAATAGGGCCAATGTGCATTGGAGGCGTAAAAATTGATGAGTCCAAAGCCCATATACTCAAAGTCCTGGGGGTTGCGGACTCCAAGAAGCTGGCTCCAAGGAAAAGAGAGCAGCTTGCAGCCCAGATCAAAAAGCATGCAGATAGCTATTTTGTCCTTGAGGTCAGCCCTTCTCAAATTGATGAGCTCAGGAAAATCATGAGCATGAACGAAATCATGGTTGTCTGCTTTGCGAAAGTGCTTGAACACCTGAAGCCGGATATTGTATATGCAGACGCTGCCGATGTAAAAGCCGANNAAACCAGTCCTGACCACGCAAAAAAGATAAAAATAATCTCCATGCATCAGGCAGATGCTACCTATCCTGTAGTCTCGGCAGCCTCAATTATTGCAAAGGTGCGCAGGGATGAGCTGATAGAAGAGCTCAAGAAAGAATGGTGTACGGACTTTGGGAGCGGCTATCCTTCGGACCCCAAGACAAAAGAATTCCTGCTGAAATGGGGAACAGAGCACTGCGGAGAATTTCCAGATATAGTCAGGCACTCGTGGCAGACCATAGAGAACATAAGAGAAGCAATTGAAAAAGCCGAAAAAGAGTGATATTCAAACTCCATATTACTCCTTTCTGCC
>DUIO01000115.1 GCA_013330315.1 Methanosarcina sp.
GAGATGTGAAAAAGGAATCCCGAAAATAAGAAATCCTGAAGATCTAATAGCCTGAACAAAAGGCTTGACATAGATTTTCAGGAATAAAACTCCGGGACTTCTCTTTTTTCCTGTTATTCCCTTACCTGTTACCTCCTGCCTGTCGTCCTGAGCTTCGGAGTCAGCTCAGAAACCGGGACAACAGGACCAGGACTTGATCAGGGGTACTTAGGGGTACTTATATGTGTACTCCCGGCTGTATGTGTTAGTATCTCTATAAACTTCATATTGAGGTTTTTCATCATTCTTCGAGTCTTGAGACTTTTTATTCGCCACAGATGCCTCATTATTAGAGTTATTGCCTGATGTCTCGTTTATCACAGGCATGTAATCTGCGCTTCCGGTTGTCTCATTAATAACGTATGGAGTATCTCCGATACCGTTTCCGTCAGCATCCTCTCCTGTGTAGTCGCTCCATAAGTTGCCTGCCGAACTGCTGTTCCATATGTTGGTTCCTTCATCTATTGCATTAAGGAAGTTGGAAAGTTCATTCTGATAGATGGTATTATTGGAGGACTCATTAAGGTATATTCCAAGTTCGTTCAGGTAAAGGAAATTGTTGATTATAGTATTGTATTCTGCCATCTGTCCAATAATTCCGTAATCATTTTTCGAGATAAGGTTGGAAGTAAGCACATTGCCTGTAGATTCTCCGAGGAAAACCCCTATCCCGTTTGCATTTGCAGTATTATTTATGATCGTGTTGTTGACAGAATTATTCAGAAGGATCCCTTCACCATTTATTCCCAGCCAGTTATCCGACAGTTCATTTTCTTCGGAATCGGCAAGAACAATCCCACTGTATCCCATGCCCACAAGGTTATTGTTGATATAGTTGCGGTTAGAGGCATTGAGAGCAATACCTATGTCATTCAACGTCAGAGCATTGTTAACCAATGAACAGTTTTCTACTTCATCTAAATAAATACCGACCTCGTACCAGTCCTCACTGGAAGGACCTCCGGAAATATAGAATCCTGTTATTGTTACATTGCTCGCATTTACGTAAAAGACATCATCTTCCGAAACTGCACCCAGTACGTATGTTCTATTAACCTGATCTTCTGAGGCAGAGTTTGAGATAATTGAAACTTCTTTATTCACTTTCACATTTTCCTGGTATACTCCGGGGTTTACGAGAATCGTATCCCCGTTCTGTGCATTGTTAATAGCTTCCTGAATAGAACTGTACTCTCCTCCTCCACTTGAGGACACGGAAATTACCGCAGCGCCTGCCGGAGTTGTGACCATTCCGAGCATAAGGAGAAAGATTGTAAAATCTTTTAAAAGTGATTTCCCATTCATTAACTAATACTCCCCTTAATTGATTGAATTCTCTACTCTGAAAAATAAATACTGTTTTTATAACAACTCATAAGAATATAATCTAAGGTAATAAAAAGATTTGGAAGCATATATTCTGAAAAATAAACCTGAACTTTTGTTTACAGGTATCTGCAAACAAATCCACACGATCATGAAAAAGCGGTTTAATTAGATGACTCTAAGAATCGAATATTACAGGGACTTACATCCTTTCAGCCTGTATAGAATTGCCTGCGGAAAGTTAAACACTACAGTACTAATTAAATGCCAGAGAATTAGTCAAACATTAAAGGATGAATTGAATATTATAGAAAAAAAGTTGAAGTAAAAATAAACTTGTAAGAAATAAAAAGGAAAAATTGTTAAAAATAAAGGGAGCTTTTAATAAAAAAAGCAAAAAACTTATAAAACGGGAAGCGGATTAGAAATTCTCTGTAATATAATCCGCCATCGACTCAAAAACCCGTTTCCCATCATCAGAACCAAGGATTGGTTCCGAAGCCCTTTCAGGATGAGGCATGAGCCCGAGAATGTTTCTTGAAGCGTTTACTATTCCTGCAATGTTTTCCAGGGAGCCGTTAGGGTTGGCTTTGTCAGTTGGCCTTCCATTTTCGTCTACATAGCGGAAAACAACCTGTTCGTTCTCGTCAAGTTCTGCCAGAGTCGGTTCTTCAGCGTAGAACTTCCCTTCCATGTGGGCAATGGGCAGCCTGATAACTTCCCCTTTCCTGAACTTTGAAGTAAAAGGCGTATTGACAGTTTCTACTCTAAGATTAGTCCAGTGACATCTGAATTTAGGGTATTCGTTTGTTGTAAGAGCCCCTTCAAGAAGTCTGGCTTCTGTCAGGATTTGAAAACCGTTACAGATCCCAAGGACAGGTTTTCCTTCGGCTGCGATTTTTTTTACGGAATCCATAATTGGGGTTCTGGCCGCAATCGCTCCTGCCCTCAAGTAATCTCCATAAGAAAAGCCGCCTGGAACAACAACTCCGTCAAAGCCGGTAAGGCTTTCTTCTTTGTACCAGACAGTTTCGGCATCCGCACCAACTACGTCTTTAANNTTAAGGACGTGAAGGACATCCATGTCGCAGTTTGTGCCCCCGAACTGAATAATGGCAATCTTCATTTTTTTCCCTCAATCTTCCTTCAAATTTAAAAGCGTCTGGATTTCTGATTATTCTTCAATCCTTTTTTCCCGCAGGGAGCCTTTACTTAAGTTCCTTAAGCTGTATGGTGTAGTTGTGGATGATTGGGTTTGCAATAAGCTTCTGGCACATCTCATCAACTTTCTGTTCCGCAACCTCTGCGGATTCAGCTTCGAGCACGATTTCGTACAGTTTTGCGGTCTTTACGCTTTCAACTGCATATCCAAGATGTCCGAGAGCTCTTTTAGCCGTAGTGCCTTCAGGGTCAAGCATCCCTGCTTTCTGTTCGATAGTTACTGTTGCCTGGTACTGCATTTGTAAGCCTCAATTTTGAATCTTCAATTAGAATCTTTAAATTTATCGGATTTTACCTGTTTTTCGGGAGCCCGAATTCGGGACCAGGTGAAAAATAAAGTGAACCTAAGGTAAACAATTTCCGGTCTGCACCATAATAATTATAAGATGCTTAAAAACGTTGCGTATATTGGAGAACACAGATAAAAAACTTCCTTTACAGCAAACAATGTCCTCAGGTGAGTTCTAAAAAACCGGATCTCTTTGATCGTCTGAAGCCTTTAAAACATTTATAAATTTACTATTATAAAAACGTAGAACAGAACAGTAAAGTTTTAAATGTATATACAACATAATTATAAATTGGGTGAAATGCTGAACTTCAATGAACCGGATAGCTGGGAATACAAACAGGATAGCCTGGAATAGGATCTGCATCTGACCAGGCAGCTTGTACTCTGCAAATATGGAGTTCTGAGAGGAAGCAATTGCTGCAAAGCTTATACACCGAAAAACAACCTGTATGCTACACGCTGCTGTTGCCTGTACTGCACTCATTCTATCTGGATAGGGGATGAAAAAAGTGCAAGGAATCCCTTCGCTGCATTGCAGGGAGACCCCATGTTCGCCTTAGAAGTGCTTCGGGAAGAATCACCCGGATAAGAAGAGCAGTACTGGAAAGCGGTAATGAAGGAGCCAAAAAAATAAAGCAACAAAAAACCCGGTTGGGGCATAACTAAAGAAAACGTCTTGCTGAAAAAACATTTTTTTGAATTAGTTTTTTCATCGTAATTTCTTCTCTTTTTTGACAGACTCAGGACAGGCTGGCTGGAAAGTTTTATACTTACTATTAATGATCGAAATCAGTATACTGGGCCAGGAAAAAAGAGTTAAGCAAAACGAGTAAATCAGAATATAAATTCAGGTGTCAATGACGTATTCAGGTTCACCNNAAAGCGAAATCCTGTCTGTGGTATCCTGTCTGTGATTCGTTTTCCTTTCTGGCAGTCCGACTCCTTCCCGATGCAGCAATGGGATAAACCGGATTTTTTTCTCAAACTCCGGCGCGGATTGAAAATTAACCAGGCCAATTAATGAGCAGTCAGCATACTTTCAGGCCTGTATTCTTCAGCCCGACTTTTAGCGCCCTTTCCTGGCCTGTTTACTGTCCGAGCAAAGTTTTTCAGTCTATTAGAAATATGCCCCTCAGGGCTTGCAAAATGATAAATACAGGGTGACGTTGTGTATACGGACATAAAGGACAGAGAACCGAAGGGTCAAAAAAGGTGTAACTATGTGCGGAATAGCAGGAGTGTTCGGAACTCCTGACAGTAACACGGATGTAAAGAAAATGCTTGTGACTCTGGGACACAGGGGACCTGATGCCTGTGGAATCCATACTGAAGGAAAACTGAGCATAGGAAATACACTGCTAAAGATAACAGGAGACATGCCCCAGCCGCTTATCGGAACAGGGTCCCTCGTACTTAACGGAGAGATATACAATTTTCGAGAGCTTGCAGCCGAAATCGGGTTAAAAACCGATTCTGATACCGAGCTTCTTTTTACACTTATAGAACGCAAGGTTAGGAAAGGGATTAAGCCGACAAATGCCGTCTTTTCCGTGCTTTCGAAA
>DUIO01000277.1 GCA_013330315.1 Methanosarcina sp.
GCCAATTAATCAGTCGATTAACAAATACCGGCTGGATCAGGGGTTTATGTTAAAAATTTAGTTTTATGTTAGATATAGTTTTAATGTTCACTCATAAGATATGCATAGGATTAAGAATCCAGATTTGATAATTAAGAAGTGCCGCTATTAAGAAGTGCCGCTAAATTGACCTAGAATATAAAGAATAAGGAGAAGAGAAGCTGGCTTTGAAATCTTCCAGAATTGGATTATCATTAACAGAATTGCCACCCAGAGGATAAGGATCTCAAAAAACGCATAATAAGGAGACCTTAATCCAAAAACAACAGAGACCAGAGTGTATTAAGACCTAACTGTAATCCGAAAAGGAAGACTCCTTTTTTAACTTCTCTTCGTTGCAGCCCTTTCTCCCATATAAGGTAGAGGGAAATTTCCATAAGTGTATAAAAGGCAGTCCAGACAGGAAAGAAAACCTAGGATGGCAGAGTAAAAGCCGGTTTCTCGAGTAAAAAGTACCAGCTTTCAAGAGAAGAAGCTGTAAATACGGAGCCGATCACTCCAGCAAGCTGGCATAATATTATGGAGGCAAGTAGTCGAGATACATTAACTTTCTGAAACATATAAAACTCTTGTAAGCGATTAGACTTCAAGGTTCATTAATTTTAAGGTTGAAAAAAAGCTTTAAATTTCTGTTTTTTTATGTTAAATCCTTTTCTCAAATATTCAAGATTAAAGAGCTAAAATTTGAGCCCTATTAAGAAATCTGATCCCTTTAGAATGAGATTTATATACAGGATATTAGAAATATAGATAATGAAGTGGGGATGGATTGCATAAATAATTTCAGAACCTGCCTAGTCCTGTCTAGAACTTCAAAAGTATCTTATGTACAGAAAGATAGAAAATTATATATAAGATTACATAGGTAAATGGTTACCTAATGCCTAGTGAGGATGAAATCAAATGGTGCAGATGAAAAAGTGTACAACTAAAGAAGATGTGTTAGAGGCTGTAAAAGAACGAGACGTAAAGTTTATCCGAACTCAGTTTACGGATACACTCGGCATCATCAAAAGCTGGGCAATTCCTGCGGAACAACTGGAAGAAGCTTTTGAAAACGGTGTAATGTTTGACGGATCTTCAATTCAGGGATTCACAAGAATTGAAGAGTCTGATATGAAACTCGTGCTTGACCCTTCAACATTCAGAATCCTGCCCTGGAGACCTGCAACCGGCGCAGTCGCCAGGATTCTCGGAGACGTATACCTTCCTGACGGAAAACCATTTCAGGGAGACCCCAGATACGTCCTTAAAAGTGCAATCAAAGAAGCCGAAAAAATGGGTTTCTCAATGAACGTAGGACCGGAACTTGAATTTTTCCTTTTCAAGCTTGATGCAAACGGAAACCCTACAACCGAACTTACCGACCAGGGAGGATACTTCGATTTCGCACCCCTCGACCGTGCACAGGATGTCCGCAGAGACATTGACTATGCCCTGGAACANNTTCGGAGATGTACTTTGCACGGCAGATAATGTAGTGACCTTCAAATATGTGGTAAAGTCAATTGCTTATCACAAGGGCTATTATGCAACCTTCATGCCAAAGCCCCTCTTTGGTGTAAACGGATCAGGCATGCACAGCAACCAGTCCCTTTTCAAGGACGACAAGAATGCCTTCTATGATCCAAATACTCCAGACCAGCTTTCTCAGGACGCAATGTACTACATTGGCGGGCTGTTAAAGCACATTAGAGAATTTGCAGCGGTTACAAACCCTGTAGTTAACTCTTACAAGAGAATCGTCCCAGGATATGAAGCTCCAGTCTATATTACATGGTCTGCAAAGAACAGGAGTTCTTTGATTCGTATTCCAGCCACCAGAGGCAATGGAACAAGGGTCGAACTCAGGTGCCCAGACCCGGCTTGCAACCCCTACCTTGCATTTGCTCTCATGCTCAGAGCAGGTCTTGACGGAATTAAAAACAAGATTGATCCGGGAGAGCCTACCAACGTGAACATTTTCCATCTTACGGAGAAGGAACGCGAACAGAAAGGTATCCGCTCTCTGCCTGCTGACCTTAAGGAAGCAATCGACGAGATGAAAACCAGCAAATTCGTAAAGGAAGCACTTGGAGAACACGTCTTTAGCCATTATCTCTGTGCAAAACAGATGGAGTGGGATGAATACAAAGCAATGGTTCACCCCTGGGAACTTTCCAAATATCTTCCTATGCTGTGAGCATACCGGAGGATTCTAACTTAAAAACGCGCCGGAAGCATCTGCGTCTGATCTTAAAAAACGTTTATTCAGGGATATGCCTGCCGGCAGGCATATCCTTATTTTAAAAACACTTCAGAGAATTTGGAAATTATATTTCAGACATTTCAGGAATTATTTTTAGACATGCATTTTTTAAATAAGTACAAGGGAAACGGACCGGAAAAGAATTTCTGTATAAAAATGCTTTCCCCGGAAATTCACTTTATCTTAGTTCGGCATCGGTTTAATGATTACTTTTTTTGAGTATATTTAAAGGGAAAGAAACAAGCGATATCTTTCAGGAAGAGGTTTATGACCCTGAAATAAAAAAAGCAGCAGAATTATAGAGAGGTTTACAGTAAAAATGAAAATAAGTACAAAAAGCGGGATCAAAGCTTTAAAACGCCTTGCTTCGCAGTGCTATGTCGGGAAGTTGCGGCCCTAAAAAAAGAAACATATATATATTGTCAAATAGGTACTAAATTACTTACTTCCCTTAGCGGCGACCCTCTCAATTTTACGGAATAGAAAAAACAGAGGCAGGAAAGTTATCACAAATTCAAGTTAATAATATAATCNNTCTATCCATTTCTAGAGTGATCAAAATGTGTGGAATAATAGGCTTTATAGATCGAACAAAGTCCAGAATGGACGGGTCGAGCATAAAAGCCGCCCTCAGTCTCATGAATGAAAGAGGCAGTGGAGACGGGGCAGGCTATGCTGCATACGGGATTTACCCCGAATATGCGGAATACTATGCTCTTCATGTTTTCTTTGA
>DUIO01000043.1 GCA_013330315.1 Methanosarcina sp.
GGGGCAGGTCAATCCTGATGAGTTCTATGTATTCAAGCCCGCTTTTCGGGCAGGGTATAAGCCGATTATCCAGAAGAAGCTGGGCAGCAAAGAAATCAAGATGATCTACGGCAGGGGAGACTCCAAGGTGCTCACGCGGAACGTGGAGGTCCCCGAAGCTGAAAGGCTGCGTTTCTGTATAAGTGATGAAGAAGTGCTCAGGCTTGCCGAATATGCAATAGATATTGAAGACCACTATTCCAGTAAATATAAGGAATCCAGGCCCATGGACATCGAATGGGCTAAGGACGGCATAACCGGAGAACTCTTCATTGTGCAGGCAAGGCCCGAAACTGTCCAGTCCCAGAGAGAAAAGGATGTCCTGGAGACCTATGTCCTTGAAGAGAGGTCTGAAGTCCTGGCAAAAGGAAGAAGCGTAGGAGACAAAATCGCATCCGGAAAAGCCCGTGTAATTCCTGATGTTTCCGACCTTCCGTCTTTCAGGCCAGGTGAAATCCTTATTGCGGACACTACTACACCCGATTGGGAGCCGGTTATGAAAACCGCAGCCGCTATTGTCACAAACAAAGGGGGCAGAACCTGCCATGCAGCCATTGTGAGCCGGGAACTTGGAATTCCTGCGGTTGTCGGAGCTGAAAATGCCACCGAAGTTATCGAGACGGGCAGGGAAATCACTGTAAGCTGTGCCGAAGGAGAAGATGGGCTTGTGTATGCAGGCATTCTTCCTTTCCACAAGGATACTATGAGTCTGAAAGATCTGGAACGCCCCAACACCGAGATAATGATGAACCTTGGAAATCCTGAAAGTGCTTTTTCGTTCTCCATGATTCCCAATGACGGAATCGGGCTTGCAAGGCTTGAGTTCATTATTACAAGCTATATCAAAGTTCATCCGATGGCCCTTGTACATCCTGAAAAAGTGGAAAACCCGCGAGAACTCAGGGAAATAGAAAGGCTGACATATGGATATGAGAAAAAGGAAGACTATTTTGTAGATCAGCTTGCCAGGGGCGTGGGAATGATTGCCGCAGCTTTTTACCCGAAGCCCGTAGTGGTGAGAATGAGCGATTTCAAGACCAATGAATATGCAAGCCTTGTTGGGGGCAGCTATTTTGAAATGGAAGAAAACAACCCCATGATAGGGTTTAGAGGTGCTTCCCGTTATTTTGACGAGCGCTACAGGGAAGGTTTTGCCCTTGAGTGCAGGGCTATGAAAAAGGTAAGGGGTGAAATGGGGCTCACAAACCTTATTCTTATGGTCCCCTTCTGCCGAACTATTGAAGAAGCGAGGAAAGTAATTGCAGAAATGGAGGAAAACGGACTAAAGCGCGGAGAAAACGGGCTTCAGGTCTATGTTATGTGCGAGATCCCAAACAACGTACTGCTGGTCAACGAGTTCAGCCAGTTCTTTGACGGCTTTTCTATAGGCTCAAACGACCTGACCCAGCTGACCCTTGGGGTTGACCGTGACTCCGAACTGCTTGCTGCAGAATTTGATGAGCGGGATCCCGGAGTCATGAAAATAATGGCAATGGCAGTACAGGGAGCAAAAAGGAATGGGAAGCATAGCGGAATCTGCGGGCAGGCACCAAGCGATTTTCCTGAAATTGCAGAGTTTCTCGTAAAAGAAGGGATCGATTCAATTTCCCTCAATCCGGATTCTGTTATGAAAATCACCCTTAAAGTTCTCGAAACTGAAAAGAAACTGGGGAGGTAGTAAAACTGCCTGAGGGTCAGCTGACCTGCTCTGTAAGGTTAGATGGTTTTTACCCTATGCCCATAGAGGCAGTTTACTGCCAGCTGACTGTATTTGGACATCATGATATCTGTAGAAGACAGATATAACATTGTTTTTATTAATTTTCAAGTATTTGTGGGAAATCTATATATGTTATATCGCAAATATATATAGCGAGTGTGAAAAAATCCAGAGGAAGCAATTAATTATGCAGGAAAAAACCAGACAAATTGCAGGGGACGAAAAAAAGCCAGACCATACGCTTTTTCTAAAGAAATGTCCGGAATGCCATTCAGAACTTGAAAATAACCTTTTTAATGGATTTCAATATTGTACTGTATGCGGGTACTGGACGAGAAAAGAAACTGCGAGACTTGAGCCGTTAATGATTCTGGAGTGAACATATGTTTAATCTTTCTTCGAAATGTATTCGGTGCGGCACGCCCCTTAAAAAGCAGATAATGGGCTCTAACAGCTTTTATTATTGCAGAAAATGCGGGTGCACATCCTCAATTATATCATTCAGCAGCTCCACACAATCCGCAATTACGGGGACATCAAATATTTAAGATAATATTAAGCAAGACAATAACAATTAGCTGTCGAGAATAACGAGCTAGGTAAGACAATATTAATGAATTTGATTTAGTAAAACTTAATAGTTTCACGCTAATAGTCTCACCTAACTTAATTAGCTTTAATTACGGACAATATCCGGATTAGGAATTAAAAAAGAAATCCAGTAAACCCGGCCTGATCAGATAAGTATATGAAATCGGGTCAGGTACCTACTTTTTTGAATTACTATGTTGTATTATAAGTCCATTTCTTGTTCTTTAATTAGAGACCTCAGATTCAAATTCTAAAATATTAACAGAGAAGGATCTATTTTCTTGTATAGGAAAAATTGAATTGCAATATAAGAACGGATTTTAATTAAAAAAGTAACTTTTAATTAAAAAAGTGAGTTTCAATCAAAAAAGTTACTTTTAATTGAAAAAGTAAGTTTTAATTGAAAAAGTAAGTTTTAATTGAAAAGTGGATTTTAAGCAACTTTAATAGTAAAAAATATATGAGTTAAAAGGCTCAATACACAACGTTACTTTTAACATAAAATTAAATATGAAAAATAGTTTAACAGCAGTTATTAACAGTAGCTAACATCAGAAATTCCCTGTTTGATCCGCATGGTTGAAAAAGAAATAGATTCCTTATGCAGTCAGTATGGTCTGAAATCTACAAATCTCTCGCACCTTACATTAAAGGTCAATTTTCCAGATTCAGACCTGGAGTACGGATTTTCTGGAGAAGAAAATTCTTTTTACCTTCCCCTTTACCAGGAACTGACTGCACTCAGTTCTCTCCCAAAAGACAGCTATTCCCAGGCTTACATTCAGCTTATCCTGGATTCCGGGAAGGTAAATTCCGAGTACCTGGCGGACTTTTTCAATAACCCGCTTGGTCTGAAGATTCGTAAAGCCTGGGAAGCAAGAGGTTTTATCCTGAGAACGAAAACCCTGGAATCTGATATTCCTGTTCCCGAATCCCCGGTGGAATCTGCCCTGGAATCTACCCTGAACAGTACTGCCTTTTTCTCAGGAAAAACCGGTTCCTCGGAGACTTCTTCTCTTGAAGCAGGTGAAACCTTATTTGAAGGCAGTTCTTCTATTGAAAATATGTGTGAAGGAATTAATGGGAGCGCTTCCGTACTCTCGGGAATTGATACGCCTTCTTTCTCCGGGATTTCATCTATTCTCCCAATTGTGGACCTTGATTCTCTCATGCACAGCAGACTCTATCTCCCTGATCTGCAGGTCCAGCTTGAAATCCTCAAGATTAAAGCTCTCACTAAGGAACTCATTTCCGAGCTGAGCGTGTTCGAGTGCAGGCTTTCAACATACCCTAAGAGTATGACCCATATCCGCAAAAAGCTTGAACTTATAAGGGAAGCGGTAAAACTTGCAAACGATTCCGATTATATACTTGAGCTGATCCGGAGAGGAGAAAGCAAAAGGCTTGAGTTCAAGTCCACACTGCGCATGAACCTTATCACAGGAAAACCTGACTGGAATATTGAGCATGCTGTCCTGAAGACAATAGTAGCTTACCTGAATACCGACGGGGGCATTCTTCTCGTCGGTGTCTCCAATAGCGGGGAAGCCCTGGGAATTAAAAATGATGGCTTTCCTAGCGAGGAGAGGTTTCTCCTTCATTTCAAACAGCTCATAAAGCAGCACATAGGCCTTAATTACGCTCCTATGATAGAATATACCCTTGTGCCTGTAAACGGTAATGAAGTGCTGGAGATAGACTGCAAAAAAAGCGATGAAGCTGTTTTCCTTAAAACCGATAAAGACGAAGAAGAATTTTATATCCGCATAGGTCCGTCAAGTGAAAGGCTTGCAGGAAGTAAACTGATTGAATATGTAAACAGGCGATACAGTGGGAGGTCAGGTTGATTTACAGAATTCTGGTCCCACCAGATATCCTGCCTGCTTATCTGTATGTGAAATTTAAAAAATTAAGGGCCTCCGGTTTAAGAATTTACGGCTTAAGAATTTACGGTTTAAGGATTAAAAACTCTCAAACCTGAAGATTTCAAAGAACCAGCCCGAATATGTTTATAATTCCAGTAGCAGTCAAATCCACTGCAAGGGCTGCAAGNNGCCTTGTAAAGACAAGCATCCCGTTATACCCTATAAACTTGTGAAGCCTCCTCGAGAAGAGGAAGATGAACAGGCAAATTATGAATGTAAGTATAATCGAAACGACTACGATTGCTTTTTGTTGAATGCCGTCTGCCATACCCATAATGACAATTACCGTGCTGATCGTACCCGGCCCTGTAAGGAGCGGAAGACCGATGGGGAAGACCCAGATATCTTCCCTTTCCTGGGATTGAGTAATTTCTTCTTCTGTAATGCTCTCCCTTGAGACCTTTGCATGCATCATATCAAATGCGATACTGAAAAGCAAAAGCCCTCCAGCAACCCTGAGCGAATCCACACTGATGCTGAATAATTTAAGTATCATGCTTCCCGTAATTGCAAAAAAGAGAGCAATTACACATGCAAGCATCACTGCTTTTTTTGCAATATCATTTTTTTCTTTGCGGGTCATTTTGCTTGTCAGGGAGATGAAAGTCACAACTCCGCTGATAGGGCTTACAACCACAAAGATGGATGAAAATACATATATGAAAAACCCGAGGTTTTCAGCTACCATTTTTTTCTCCTGCCCTCTTACGGGCTCGAGATCTTATGCATATTTTATCATTCTTATAATATTTACCTTTTTGATGTTAACTATTTTTTGTATTTATTTTTAAAGTTAAGTTATAAAAGTTAAAATAATATAACCTGGATATCCGGAATTCAAACTTTCCCAGACTGTATTGTTTCACGATACTTTGATGAAGAAGTAAGAAGATACCATTTAAAAGGAGACTCACATATTATCGGAAATTATAGGGAAATTAGGGATAACGTTATGGCGATATTAGGACAATATTCTCAGCCTTATTACGTCAATATGCCGGATAACATATTACGGATAACTTATATGGGAATAACTTTTTAAATCGATATATAAAGCTTTAAAGAATAAACATCTATGACCCTATAGACAGGCTAGTGATTTCAGATGACAGGGGAGAAGATTGACAAAAAGCTCTTTGAAGAGCTTAACTTCATAAAGAAGCAGCTTGCAGAAATAAAAGAGCATATGGTAGATATAGATGTCCTGCTCACGGCAGAAGAAAAAGAGCTCGTGTTCAGAAGTTTTGAAAATGAAGCAAGAGGAAAGCTCGTACCATTAAAAAGGATTGAGAAAATGAAGACCTGAGAAACGTGAATCCGGATAATATATAAAATAAGGGTTAAAGATACTTAAGGTAATAAATTAAAATAAATTTGCAATGATAAAAATCAAGTGTTCCTGAAAAATAGATTTAAATAATTCTGGGGATGAGGATCTAAATAATATTGAAAATGAGGATTCCAAATGTTTGAAGTTTTATTTGATATCCCTTCACAGGATTTCCTGCAGAACGCAGACGAAAGCACGCATTCCCGTGTCAGGGAAATTCTTGAAGAGCTTGCCCTTGACCCCGTGCCCCAGGGCGCAAAAAGGATAATCGAAAGTCAGGAAAAGATATTCAGACTTAGAGCAAGGCACCTAAGGTTGCTTTATAGAGTTAATTATGAAAATCGGACCCTGGTAGTAATTACAATAGAGCCCCTTAGCCGAATGTACAGGTAAATGAATAAGATTTACAATGAAAATTTTCCGATGTATTTTTTCTATGATTCTTCCATTAATTTTTTTTGCTTCCTTCTTCTTTCTTTTCTCCTGTTCCTTTTCCCGGTTCTTCTCTGCTTTTATTTTCCTTCTCTTTTGTTTCCCTTTGTTCTTTCTTTTCAGTTTTTCTTCTATTATGTTTATTTAAATTAGTTATACTTTTTAAATTAACTATACATATTCTTCATTTTAATTAGACAGTTTCCCATTATATACACATCTGTACTCTCTTCTATATTAAGAGATCAATGCCCTCTAACACTTAAAATCAATCTCTAGACACTGAAGACCATTTTTTTCAAATCTGGCTATACTTAGTAACTGGGAAATAATTTTAATAAGAACGATTTTTGTATGATCAGAATTATAATAATAGTTAATTTATAGAATATGAAAAATAAAAAGGTGATTTAAAATGAACCTGTTTCAAAATTACCTCTAATTCATCTGAGTTAGTATTTCGGAGTAGATAAACTAAGATCAGTAGAACTAAACAAAATATCTACTTTTAGTCAAAAACGTGAGTACCTGGGATTTTGAAACCAGCTCAATTATAAACTGATTTATAAATTAATGCTAAAATTAACCATATTTACTGGTTAAAATAGCCACATTTATCGAACTAGTTTCAGTTATGGGGGATCTTATATTGAAAGTTGGACAGGAAAGTGAAATCCTATCTTCAAAGACATCTCTAGGTTTAAGAGAAAATATAGAAGGGTGCTTGTGTTACACTTTGACCTGGCTAACAGGTCTGGTTTTTTTTGTGCTTGAAACAAAGAGCAGGTTTGTCAGGTTTCATGCAATGCAGTCGTTTTTGACCTTCGCGGTTCTCTCAATGTTGATCAGTATCCTGCAAACTTCTTTCGGAGTCGATAGATTTATCGATTATTTCCTGATCAACCTTAACCCATTACTGCTGCCTTACCTTTTCTTACATAACCCGGTTATGTTTTACAGCCAGCTATTGGACGGTTTGCTGGTCTTAAGCCTGATTCCATTTCTGCTCTGGCTGTTTCTGATATATGCAGCGTACCGGGGAATAAGATATAGACTGCCATTAACAGGAGATCTTGCAGAAAAAATAGTTGGGGATGTGTATAAGCCATAAAGATGTATATGGTCCAAAAAAATTCTCATTGGAGAGAGAAATGAAACAGGAAGCCACTTCCGAAAGGGGAGGGGAGTTCACATAGTGAAAATTAAATCATTAAATAGCGCATCCCTGGCAAAAGTTCCAGGACTTACATATCTGATCCTTGCTGTTATCTTTTCGCCGTTTATTCATTTTATGGCAAATGTAGAAGGGCAGACTGGTCTTACTGAAAGTTTAATCATAATCCTGGCGGTTATTCTCTTTTATGGGATTGCGGGAGTAATAGGTGGATTTCTTATCGGAGTAATCTATAACTTAATTGCAAAGAAATTTGGTGGTATCGAAATAGAATTTGAAACCACTTGAAATCCGACTGGTTGGAATTTAAAATGGCTTGGCTCTGGCTGAACTAAATCCTGGAAGAACCGGGGAATGATAGCGATTTAAAGTAGATTCAAAGCATGTTTTAAACAATTTAAGTCAGTCTAAAGTTAGTCAAAAAAGTAAAACCGAATTAAAGGTTTTATTTTCCTTCATTTTCACTAACTTCTCCTTACCTTTTTCTTCTTTCTTATTTTTTGCATTTTTTCCTTTAAGGTTCAAAAAAAGCCGAAAGTTTTGTCTGTTCGATTTTCTGGGCTGGACCTTTTTGCAAGATTTCTTTAAAAAATTCTTGCCGTTCTTCAGGCTTCTGCCCTTTTTCCAGGTTTTTTTCAGAAAACTTTACTGCATGATTCCCTTCATTTTTACGGCTTAGAGGATCCCTGTAATATTGCGCTATATTCTCCTGCCACTCTCCTGCAAGAAGCATAAATTTCATGCCTTTTTTCTGCCTGTTCCAGTCCCAGACTCCTGAGTAGTAAAAAATAGCTGCTAACTGGCTGGAAAGCTGGGCATAAGGCACTTCCGGCCTCAGCCTGTAAAGGAATTTACCTACACCTTCCTTTTCAGTTCCCACGTACAGTTTTGCTGCATTGTTTGCCAGGTCTTGCCACCCCATATTTTGCATGGATTCATGGAGCCTATCCAGGTGGCTGCAACTTAGTTTATCAATTCTTGGAAAGAGGGTTTTTCTGAATTTTCTTTTTATGAAAATATTGCCTCGGCTATCTATCCGCCAGAAAAAAGCTTTTTGTTTTCCAAGAGTATGGGATAGAGACCAGGAAGCAGTCATGGGAACAAATCAGGTTCAGGATATAAAAATTATTTGTGATTTCTGCCTGTATTTCCTATTAAAAAACCAGCTTATTTAGGGCTTTTCTTTATGTTAAGAAGAGAAGTTTAATAGCTTAAATATCCAGATACATCCTGACAGCAAGCCAGACAATGAACCATCCAATAGCCGAAAGTAAATTATTCCTGAATTCCGTTTCCATGTATTTACGAACGCTCTTTTCATATTTAATTTTTTTTCTCAGATTAAAAACATTCAATCGTCCCTTAATCTTTTTTAGAAAAATGTATGTTTTCTCTTAAATCTCCGTTACAATTAGAAAAATCATGCCAACTGACCTGAGTTCCTAATTTATAAAAATTTATGTAAAAATAACCAGATTTATGAATTTTTATGCTAAACGAGATTTGCAAATTATACATAATAGGATATAACTATCTCAATAAATTGATTCCCTAAAGCGCATGTCCTTCAAGCCTTTCGCAGGATGCTTTTTTCTCAGGCTGCTGCCTTAAACCAGTTTCATTCTGATTCGCCCTTAATTTTCAGCTTTTCAAAGATTTTCAATCCTGTCTTCAGAGTTGGAAGTCCTTTTACCATGGTTTCGATTTTGTAAAACGCTGCGATTTCATTGTCGTTTGTTAATTCCAGAGTCTGTTCAAGATGTTTGCACAGTACACTCATTATCGAATGGCAGGTCTGACAAGGCTTAAAAGATTTACATAAATTGATGTTCCAGTTTCAAAATCAATGCTCTCTGCCATGGCCCCAGATATGCATGCGCCTGTACCTGTCATAAAGGGTAACGTTGAGGGTCAGGAGAAAGATAAAAAATAGAGTGTCCAAAACGTCAATAGAACCATTGAGTAAGGGGAGTATGAGGTTAAAAAGCAGTACCAGACTGAAGTTTACAATTGACATTACGACAAATTCCTGAATAATGGATTTCCATTGTGTCCCGCGCCTTACAAGCCATTGGCTCAATGCGGTATTGATCACTATAAGAAGGGATATGCCGGCTGCCACCTGCAGGCTGTTTGCCCGAACGCCTGGAAGGATCCTGGCAAAAATGACGCTCAGAAGGGAGACGAGCACGATCTTCTCGACAAGTTCTCGGGTCACGAGCTTTTCGGATAACAGCTTATTGATAATTTTCAGCCGTTTAAGCTCCCAAAGCGTTCCTGCACTCTCTTCACTATCAGAGAGAAAAGAAGGAATAGGGCCGGCAGCAAATGAAAAGCCTTTACGGGCTGGAGGCAGGTCACGTAAAAGCCATGCTGCCATAAGAAGCAGGACCGCAGCCCAGGCGACCAAAATAGTGACATTTGAGGGGTCTTCCTTTATCCAATCAATTGTGCCCATTTCTGCTATATGTATCCAGTATTCCTGTGGAATCTTAACAAAAAGCCATATCAGGACTGTAACAGTAACCAGTTTATTTTTCGTAAGCACCAGAGGGTCCCATTTCAGGCGGATTATCTCGTAAAAAATGAAAAAATATTCAAACACATTTGGGAAGATAAACAATAGCAATCGAAGGTTTGTTACCTCAAAAAGGGCTGTCCCTATCAGCCTGTAGTAGAAAAGGAAACGGCTTAGCCTGAAAGCAAAATGATTCGACCAGTCTCTCAGGGTTGAAAGGTATGTGATAGCCAGGTAATAGATATCAAGAGCCTTATCATAGCCCTGGTAGCCGTCCATAGGCAAATCCGTAAATTGCTGGAAAATTGACCTGTCAACCGCATCAAGGAGCAGGGAAGCTATTATTCCGGGAAGAGGATATTTTGGGATAGAAAGTGGTATAAGAAAGCGGGCCACAATTACAGTCCAGAAAATTACCATATCCGATGTATCCGGCATTAAAATTTGCCTCCTTTTTTCTCCCATTTTACAGATAAATTACAGTTTATTTCAAATTCGGTCTAACTTATGGCTGGATTTGCTAAGATACTCAAAAGCAGGTCAAAAAGTGTATCCCCAGTCTCTCATAAAATTTCATTAACCTGCCAGATTTTTGCATTTTATCCCCGGACCCTTCTTCAGCCTTCTCTTCTGACTCTTTTTCGGATTCCTGCAAACTCGGTTATTGCGGCATGTNNTCGTCCCGCGCCTGGCAAGCCACTGGCTTAATTCCGTATTTATCATAATAAGGATAGCCACTCCGATTGCGATCTGAACATCATTTGCCCGGATCTCGGGAAGGACCTGCGCAAAGATTATACTCAGAAGAGAGACGAGCATGATTTTCTCGATCAGTTCGTGATGTATGAAATTATCAAAAAACCTTTCACTTGTATAATTATCTCTTAAAATGGCAGCACGTGGACCGTCAAACCTGAAAGCCGCATGGTGAGCAGTAATTGAAAATCCAGGACTCGGGGGAGGAAGATCTCTGATCAGCCACCATGCCATTCCTGCCATCATTGCAGCCCAGGCGATCAGAATAATCGAATTTGAGGGATTTTCCATAAGCCAGTCGGTTGTGTCCATCTGCGCAATATGGATCCAGTACTCATGAGGCAATTTGACAAAAATCCATATCAGAACTGCCAGAGTTATTAATTTCTCTTTTGTGAGCACTTTCGGGTTCCATTTCAGGCGAATTATTTCATAAAAAATGAAAAAATACTCAAATGTATTTGGAAAAATAAGCAGCAGCGCTCGCAGCTGAGTTAGTTCGAAAAGGGCAACCCCAACAAGCCTGTAATAGAAAAGGAAACGATTTACTTCAAAGGCAAAATGGTTTGACCAGTTGCGGAGGGTTGAAAGATATGTAACAGCCAGATAATAGATATCAAGGGCTTTGTCATAACTTTGATAGCCTTCAAGGGATAGGTCTGTAAATTGCTGGAAAATTGTCTGGTCAACTGCATCAAGAAGCAAGGAAGCTATTATCCCGGGGAGAGGATATTTTGGAATAGAGAGTGGAATAAAAAAACGAGCCATGNNAACGAGCCGTGACTACAGCCCAGAAAATCAGCATATCTGAAGTGTCGACCATTATGAATTTTCCCCCTATTTTTAGACACTTATCGGGCAGGATCTGAGGTTTTTTTCCAGATTAGACTGTTAAAAGATGCCCAAAAATCTCTATGCTTAATTTATAGTATTCTCTACTTAATTTTACATTATCTCGATATTTATACCCCACGAAACCCGTATATTCAATCTCTCAATACTCTATAAACTTCTTGGCCTTTCAGTCTCTTAATTGTTGTCTCTTAATTGCGCCAACACTTTTGAGTATCATTACGTGTGGTTCATGAACAGACCTCCAGAGCTATGAAAGCTAATGGAAGAAAAAATAGAGGCTGGTAAAGTAAAATCAGAGAGAATAGAAATCGGATAGAATAGAAATAGATAAAGTAGAAACCTGATTTCCATTTTTAGATGCAATGCTGCTGCCTGACAATACCAGCTCAGGACTTTAATTGGATTTTTTGGTCACAGGCATTTTAACATATAATGTCAAAGGCTTTTGTTATGGTTTCTGACGTGCAAATCCCTGTACCTGTCATAGAGAGTTATGTTCAGTGTCAGAAGGATAAATAACAGAGTATTAAAAAGGTTGATTGATCTGTCATACCTGGGCAGGGTATAATTAATAAGCAAAACATGCCCATGTTTACTGCAGACATTACAATGAATTCCCTTATGATAGAGCGCCAGTGCCTTCCTCTCCTGATCAGCCAGACTCAGGGCTGTGTTTATTATGATGAGGACAGCCATGCTGTTGTGAGCCGGAGATTGCTTGCCCGAACACCCGGGAGTATCTGGCCAAAGATAATAGTGATAAGAGAGACAAGAGCTATTTTTTCAATTAAGGAGCCATTGATGAGGTTTTCCCGTGATTTATTAATTGTTCCCGGCCCGGAAAAGAAAATCCGAGAGGCTGCTACAGGGATGGCTTTGATCTCCAGGTGCTGGCGGGCAGGGGGCAAATCCCTGATAAGCCACCGGGCCATACANNAAAAACAAGCCATAGCTACAGCCCGGAAAACCAACATATCGGAAGCATCTACCATTGCAAATTCCCCTGCTTCTCCTTAGATTTATATTTTTGAACCCTTTGACCGATTATGCTGCTTAATTTTGACTGGGAGAAGATAGTAATGATATTAAAATTACTAAAATTATTAAAATTAGCCAAATTTTTATAATAATTATTAGATTA
>DUIO01000171.1 GCA_013330315.1 Methanosarcina sp.
TGCTTCTGTGTATACATCGAACCTCTGCCTGCTGCCGGGTGCAAAAACAAGGAAATCCTTCTCAGGAGACATCAGGCTTGCAGGCCTTATAAGGATCTCCACTCTTTTGATGCCTTTTCCTGCAAGAGCCCCTGCAGCATTTCCTACCTCGGCATGCTCGGGGACGATAATTTCAGCGTCTATAAAGTCTTCCAGTTCCTTCCTGTGAGCGCGCACGGGACCTCCTAGAAGGACAATAGGAATTCTAAGTTTGAACTTCGCTGGATAGTTCCCGTCCAGGATTTTTTCAACGGCTGTATGCGGAACTCCCTGCAGGATATATGAGAGAAGATGAAGCGACATATTCCTTGCAACTCTCCTTTTTACGGCAGTGCAGAATGCATGTGGTGTCATGCGCATGAGTCTCGCAAGCCTTTCCGCTCCGATTCTGGAAGCTTCTTCGTTCCATGCCGTATATTCCCCGAGTACGTGCAGAGCATCGGTCGGCGTAAAACCTATTGCCTGAACAAGACGCTTTTTGATGAGAGAATCCAGGGTCTGAGGGTGAAGGTCTTTTCTTATCAAGGCTTTAATCTCATTCACGGAAACAGGCTCGTCTCCGATTACTCCTAAAACTTCGGCTTCGGCTCTGCTCAGTTCACCTGCAGTATAGCCAGACCTTACGAAGAATTTTGTGGGCTGGATATTTTCCCCGAGATCCTCTCTGGCAGGGGGAGTTGTCCTTTTGAGGTTATTCAGGAAATCCGGGTAATGGGCTGCAGCCACTGCAAGCGGTATAACTCTCCTTGGCCCAAGATAGAGTTCCCTATCCACTATCCACACGTGGCTGTCTCCTCCTGTAGCTGTTGTTTCCATCCTGATTGCACGGACTCTTGTTTTCCAGCCGCCCACAACTGCTCCTTCATCGCTCAGGTCAGGGACTCCCATACAGATTGAAGAGATATCCGTACTCGTGCCTCCAACATCTACAACTGCGCATGTATGCAGCCCTGAAAGGTAAGAAGCCCCTACCAGGCTTGCTGCAGGGCCTGAAAAGATTGTCTCTATTGGTTTTTTAAGGGCATCCCTTATTCCTATAACCGAGCCGTCACATTTGAGCATCAGAAGTCTTGCATTAATTCCTCTTTCCGTCATATCTGCAATAATGGATTTTACAAACTGCCTGGTTATGGGGATCAGCTGGGCATTCAGAAAAGCTGTTACTGCCCTTTCGTAAGCTCCAAGTTGCTGTGACAATTCATGTCCGCAAACCGCAGGCAGTCCTGTAAGCCTCAATATACAGTCTCGTGCTTTAAGTTCATGTTCGGGGTTGCGTGTGCTGAAATAGGAGGATATGGCAAATGCCGATACTTTATCCCTTACACTCAGAGCAAATTTTTCAATTGACTCCAGGTCAAGAGAAGATATCTCTTCTCCATTATGGTTATGGCCCCCTCTGGCAAAAAGTACATATCCTGTCGGCAGTTCTTTTTCAAGCGGGTGGTCCCCTATGAGGATCAGGGCTACGGGAAAACCTGTCCCTTCAAGTATGGTGTTTGTGGATAATGTAGTGGAGACTGATACAAGTTTTACGTTTCCGATATACTCCTGATTAAGCCCGTCAATTACTTTTTTAATGCCGGCAAGGGGCTCAGGATAGGTGGTCAGAGCTTTATTCGAGTCTACAATTNNCCAAGGCTGTAGTGCATACTGAAAATGGCTCCTTTTTTCTTTTTCTGGAAATGCCTTTCAAAGGCTCTCATTTCTCTTTTCTGGTTAAGGAATGGAATATTCAGGATAAAAAAATGATTGATAAAGAATCATATCCGAAAATAATATCTGAAATTATTAAATATATAGTTATTTCAAGAAGATTTGAAATGGCAAAGGGATAATTTAAGCAAGTTAGGCCGAAAGTAGTGTAAGAATTTCAGAATATTCTTTTGTAAAAGTTTGAATGGTCATCAAGTTTTTGCAGGAATATAAGTTCATCTTGATGAAAAAGGAACTGAAAACTTATTATTCAAGCTCGTGAATATATTTCTACAAAATAAACCGCAAAAGGGGAAGGGGTATGACAATTCAACCATTTCAAATAAATGTTCCACAATCTGTACTTCTGGATCTTAAAGAGCGGCTCGCACGAACTCGCTGGCCGGATGAAGTCGAAGGCGCTGGCTGGGATTATGGTACAAACCTGAATTATATGAAGGAACTTGTTGACTACTGGCAACACAGGTATGATTGGCGCAAACAGGAATTAGAACTGAACAAGTTTGCGCAGTTTAAAGCTGAAATAGATGGTAAGGAAATCCATTTTATCCACGAACGTGGTAAGGGCCCTAACCCAATACCAATTATCCTCTTCCATGGTTGGCCGGACTCGATTTGCCGTTACCTCAAACTTATCCCGATGCTTACGGACCCAGCAAAATATGGCGGTAACCCCAATGATTCTTTTGATGTAATAGTACCTTCGTTAATTGGCGGATATTCGGATATCTCGAGAGCGCCGAGAAAGCAGCTACTGATGAAGACTGCTGAATTGTGCTGGCGGTTGATGACCGCGGAGCTAGGTTACAAACATTTTGCTGCAGGAGGCGGGGACGGGGGAAGTCCGATTTCTCAGCTATTGGGTGTACATCACCCCGAATCTATAATCAGCCTCCACCTTACTGATCTTGGCTTTTCCATTACACAGGCCAACTTTTCTAACCTTTCCGAGGCGGAGAAACAGTACCTGGAAACGCTGCAAATTGTGGGCTTTCAAGAGGGCGCTTACGCAATGCTGCAGGGGACAAAACCGCAAACTCTCGCATACGCTCTAAACGATTCGCCTGCTGGTTATGCTGCCTGGATAATTGAAAAGTTCCGTTCCTGGAGTGACTGTGATGGCGATCTTGAAACGATCTTCACAAAAGACGAACTATTGACCAATATTATGCTCTACTGGACAGGTGGCCCTTCAGTTCGCGCCGTCAGTTACCGCGAGGAATGGATATCACCTTCTCCCAAACCGGATCAGCAGGTTTACGTGCCGATAGGGCTCGCCTTCCCTCCTAAAGATATAAACCCGGTACCTCCACGTAAATTTGCTGAGCGCAACTTGAAGAACATTCAGCGCTGGACGGTGCTGGCCCGTGGCGGCCACTTTGCAGCAATGGAATTTCCAGATCTCATGGCAGAGGATATGCGAGCATTCTTCCGCACTTATCGTCAACCATCCCGGTGATG
>DUIO01000078.1 GCA_013330315.1 Methanosarcina sp.
AACTCAAGGTTCGGGTTGTCAAAGGCAATCTGCAGGTATGGTGGGTCCCAGAGTCTTGTGACTTTGAAGCCCATAATAGCGTGTGTGGACTTGTTGCTTTCTTCAAGCACGGTGTCAATGTCCGGGAAGCCTTCAAGTGCTCTCTTGATTGCGAGCTTTGTGGCTCCGTAGTTATACCTGTAAATCTTATTGTAATCCTGGGCTTCAGGGTGGATGAAAACACTTGCCACAATAACAAGGTCTTCAACCTGATCCTTGGGGATCACCCCTTCTTCTACAGAGTCTGCTACTGCTTTTGCAACAGCTGACTGGGCGGGTCCGAAAATCCTTGCTGCCTGGTCCATGTTCTTTACAGTAACCTTCGGGATAATAAGGGTTGAAGGCTTTGGAGGCAGGTTTGGTCTGATAACGGAAAGGAGAGGGGTATGCCCGGCTGAGAGCTGAGTAAGGCCATTTGCGAAAGCCTGTCCTACAGGACCTCCTTTATCTCCTATCATCAAGTCAACGTGGGCAAGTTCCGAGCCCTGCCCCATTAATGCTTCTCCTATCTGAAACATGTTTAACCTCGTAAATTGGTAAATGTGAGATGCAGATTATTGACAACATATACTGTGCAGAGTATTGATAATATGCATGTAAAGTGTAATAGGTGTACACCTTAGAAGAATCTGTCATCGAATTAAGGGGTAATTGTAACCCTTTTGCCAGCTTAATGCCAGCTTTATATAAATAATCTCGTATCCCCTATTATAGTCTTACAGCCCTTCACAATGCCTCAAGAGTTCGATTCTATAATTATGCAGTTAAAAAAACTCCGATCAACGGAGAATTTTAGGGCATATATCTTTCAGGACGCAGGTTCCACACCTGGGTGATACGGGTCGGCAGATATTTTGCCCGAATTTTACAAGAAGGATATTTACGTTAATCCAGTACTTTTGCGGCAGGGCCTTTTTTAATTCTATTTCTGTCTCCTCAGGATTCTTTGTCGCTACCAGCCCGAGCCTATTAGAAATCCTGTGGACGTGTGTATCTACAGCAAGTGCATCTTCTTTGAGGAACGCATGCGCAAGCACACAGTTAGCTGTTTTCCTGCCGACCCCGGGAAGTTTCAGGAGAGTCTCCATATCATCCGGGACCCTGCCATTATAATCTTCCAGTAAAATTCTGGAAATCTCTTTTATCCTTCCGGCCTTGACCCTATAAAAACCAACATCTCTTATAAGCTCTTTAATTTCTTCAACGTCAGCTTCGATCATTTTCTCAGGGGTTGAGAACTTTTCAAAAAGCTTCTCTGCTGCAGGATAGGTGACATCGTCCCGCGTCCTGTGAGACATGACAGTGGAGATTAATGCAAAAAAGGGTTCCCGCATATCTACATTGCAGCCATCGGGGTAAAGTTCAAAAAGTCTCCGCATGAGTTCATCGATGTCCATGCCCAGAGTTAATATTCTTCTGATATAAAATACAAATTAAAGCTGAATTAGGTGTAAGGCAAAAAAAATGAAAAAAGAGGTTCTGGAGAAATTTGAATTAAAGTCAAAATATAGAAGAAGATATGAGAAAAACCATAGATAAAATAACCATAAGATAAAAAATTAGAAGATAGCTTGAAAGTATTTAAAAAGCCAAGGTCCGGATTCGAACCGGAATGGTATCGCTCTGCAGGCGATTGCGTAGCCGCTCCGCCACCTTGGCATAGGTGGATTCTTTTAAAGCACTTTATTGAATATATATTTTTAGGTTGAATCGATTATTAGAAGAGAAAAGCCAAGATCCGGATTCGAACCGGAATGGTATCGCTCTGCAGGCGATTGCGTAGCCGCTCCGCCANNTTTTGAGCACGTATTAGTCGTGTAGATGCAATTAAAGTAATTTCTTATATATAAATATTTAGCTTGAGGCAATATATTATGAAGAATTTGGGAGAACATTAAAAAATAATATATAATCTCCATAAGGAGAAAAATAAAATCAGTAGGGAAAAATCATAGAATATGCAAGAGATCCTACCAGAGCTACTATAATCATTACAAGTAAAATCACCNNGAACCTTACAGTACCTTCATAGCTTCCTTTTCCTCCAAGTACCTTATAGATGATATAAAGTATTGCAGCGCCAATAATGATAGAGATAATACCCATAATAGGCATCATAATTGCCATCATAAGAGCGCCAGTAAGACCATACCCTCCTGAACCCATTCCATACCCATACATACCTCCATATCCGGACATGCCTCCCATCATACCGCGGTTAAAAAGTGCAGCCAAAAGGCCATATATGAAATAGCTGATTGCTGCAAAAGTGAGCGGCTCAGCATATCCTCCGCTCGTCGGCATTTTTCGATAAAAATCAGACGGTCTTAGTATAACTTCTTTCCAAGTTTCGATATAATCCATAGTTTATCCCAATAAAAAATAGGNNAAATGAAGGTTTGCTATCAGATAGATCACCATAATTAGAATTAAGAAGTCAAAAAAACCGAAAAGATAATATTTGTTTTTCCTACAATCCATCTAATTTCTAATTTCTTTACATATTATTCACGATTTTAAATGCGATATTGCACTCTGAGGGCTATTAATTATACAGATTGTTGTCAATGATTGAAATGAGCCTGATACCTGAATAGTTGCTATTTTAATATTTTCAGTAACAATTATTTGTAAATATTTATATAGAGTATAATTATAAGTTATGAAAACTATAATTTCTTTTCCATAGGGGGTTTATGTATGAAAGGAAATGAACAGATGATTGAACATTTAAACGCTCGTTTGGCTGAAGAGTTGACCGCCATTAATCAGTATTTTGTCCATGCTGAAATGTGTGAAAACTGGAATTATAAGCGACTGGGTGAGGTCATTGAGAAGCGGGCTATTGTCGAAATGAAGCATGCCGAAAAGCTGATCGAACGCATTCTCTTCCTTGAGGGTAGGCCCATAGTCAGCAATCTGAATGAAATGACTATTGGATCTTTTGTGCCTGAGATGCATGAAAGCGACCGCAGGGCCGAAGAAGGAGCCATAAAGGGGTATAACGAAAGTATCCACCTGGCGTCTGAAATAGGAGACAATGACACAAAAGTACTTCTCGAGTCTATCCTTAAAGAAGAAACGGAGCATATAGACTGGATTGAGGCGCAGCTTGACCAGATCAGTCATGTTGGCATCCAGAACTATCTGGCGCAACAGATTTACGGATAAAGGCTAGCCTTTTATCCTTCCCTATCTTTTTTAAGATATCTCCTGGGCTATCCTTTAAAAAACCCTTGAAAGAACAGAAATTCCAATTCCCAGAGCATATATCTAAAGGTAACTATCTAGAGAAAACATAGAAAGAATCTTTATTACCTTTTTAAGAATCCCGAGTTTTGCTTCCCGAATTACGACTCGGGAGTAAGCAGTCCTTTTCGCCCCGAATTGCGACTCGGGAGTAAGCAGTCCTTTTCGCTGCGCTCAAGAGGACTTGAACAAAAGGCATAGAAAATAGAATTTAGAACTAACGAGTCTTGAAAAACATTCTTAAAAACAACATCATAAAAATATTCAGAAAAAATATTCAGAAAAACATTCAAAAAAAGCAATTCAAAATCAGTTTTAAAATAGAAAGTAAAGTATTATAAGGTGAGATTGGCAG
>DUIO01000225.1 GCA_013330315.1 Methanosarcina sp.
TCACGATAAAAAGCTTGTAAAAGAGACTTTAGATGCCATTATTTTTGAAAGACCGTCTCCAGATGATGTGATTCAGAATATATGCATGGATAAAGGATACGATTTTCCTGATATTAGACAATTGGTTAAAGAATATGGTTATACTGCCCATATCAAAAGCCGTGGAGAGGAAAACATAAGAATAGAGATACCAGGTTTTAGGGCAAGAAGATGGGTTGTGGAAAGGACACATTCTTGGATAAACAGATTCAGAAGAATGCTTATTAGATGGGAAAAGAAAATTGAGTTTTTCTACCCCTTCTACCCCGTACTGGCGGATCTGGGCAGCCCCGACATTTCCGTAGACAAACGCACGAGGAGCTTCGTCCCTTACAATCCTGAAAGAATCTTCCTGAGCAGGGTCATCAATTGCAGCTCTCTGGCTGCCCACTCCTATTCCGACTCCGAGCTCTTCGGCTGCAGCTGCAAGAGCTGCATTTACAGGAATAGTATCAGGGTGCCCTCCCGTAATAGATGCAATCAAAAACGGAGCTTTCATGCGTTTTCCGAGGAAATCCATAGAAAGGTCAAGCTCATCCATGTTTAATTCCGGAAGTGCCCTGTGAATCAGGGTCACATCTTCAAACCCCGCCCTGACACGCCTGGCTTCAACCGGGCTTTCAGCGCAAAGCTTCAGGTGTTCTATCTTTCGCCTGGAGGTAGTGTTAATCATGCTTCATACCCTTTTGTCCGGACTGATCCTGGTCCCTATGGATTCCCCATTCAAGAACCTGTAAATATTATCCGCTTTTCCTGCATTGAATATATAGGAGGTAATACTAGAATTTTTGCTGAGTTCCAGAAGCTCCAGAACCTTTCCAAGCATCCCGCCCGTAACATCCGTACTTCCTGAACCTTTGATATAGTGCCGGAATGCTTCGAAATTTTCAGGAGTTATCTCGGGCAAGGGTTTACCTTCTTTGTCAAGTACGCCATCTTCAGCCGAACCCAGCCCAAGCCTGGCAATCCCCAGTTCCTTTGCCAGATAAGGAACGATCTGGTCGCCGGAAAGGATACAGGTCCCAAGTTCGATATCCATAACAACGTCTCCGTGCAGGACAGGGACAAAGCCTTTTTCGAGCATGAGTTTTATGCTGTCAAGATACATGCTCTCTATTCTCCCGTTCCTGCACACGGCACAGCCCATAGGATGTACGGCAATAGCCCTGACTCCGAAACTGTTCAGGGCACTTACGACCTTTGAGGCAAGTTTTTTTACGGATTCATGAGTTATGATCGATCCTTCGGGGTCAAATGTTCTGTCGAGCCCATATCTTTTAGCATAGGTATGACCGAAAGATCCGGCTCCGTGCACAATAATCATTTTTCCCCTGAAGCCTGAAACTTCCCGTGCAATCCTGAGAAGGTCAGCCTCCTTTACAACCCCTTCGTATGCGCCTTTATCAGTAATGGCGCTGCCTCCGAGTTTAAGGATAACAGGTTCGGTTGAAGCAATCATTATATCACCTGATGCCTTTTTTAAATTACTTTTGATTATAGTCGGGTATCACAAATTCTACAGCAATCATAACGAAAAAGTAACATTAAAAGTGATTTTGCAGGAAAAGTCTCCCTGGTAATCTGACTCAGTCGACCTTCAGCCCTTGCTCCGTGGGTTTTGTAATAATTGCTTTGCCTCCTGCACCTTCAATGGCTTCAGCAACCGGTATACATTTATTAGATGCGGTTAGGGCAACCATACATCCTCCACCTCCACCTCCTGTACTCTTTGCTCCGAAAGCTCCAGCTCCCCGAGATGAGTATATTAATTGAGAGAGTTCAAGAGTATTTACTCCAAGTGCGTCCAGGACGCCCTGGTTCACATTCATAAGTTTGCCAATTGAAGAGTAATCTCCTGTCTGGAAAAGGGGTTCTGATGTCTTGGAAATTCTTCCAATAACAACCATTAGNNCCCTGAATTTCGATTTCATGTCCCATTTTAGCGATTTCTTCGAGAGAAAGGCCACAACCAAACATTTTATTGAGCGCGCCTATGCTCGCAATCGTAACAGCAGCAGATGAACTGAGTCCTGAGCCTACAGGAATCTCAGAATTAACCTTTAGATGGACACCGTCTATCGGCACTATTTCCTTCATTTTTTCAATGACTGCGGAGATATAAGGATGTTTTTCGAAATCAATCCCTGTTCGGCCAATTTCCGACTGGATTATTATAGAGTCACATAATTCCACCCGCACATGGGTCCTTAATTCAATTGCACATCCTATTGCGGTTTCTCCGTAGACAACCGCATGTTCTCCGAAAAGGTAAATTTTCCCGGGGGCAGAACAAGAAATCATATTATTCCTCAACAGTTTTTCAGTTTTTGTTGAATTTGAGCATGTTAAGTAATTAACTTTACCCTTAAAATATAGATATGAGTAAAAGTAAAAATAGTATAAAAAAACCTATCCCTGTCCTGGCATTATCCCGGGCTTTTTCCGAACAATCTAAAAAATGCCCTGATTTTCTCTTTAAATCTATCTGCTGTCCTCAATTATTCGACAATAATTGCAGCGTACCCGACAACAGCATTTTTATCTCCGGAAACGTCCCCGCTGTTTGCGTATTTGAGCAGAGTTGCTCTGGAGCCTCCGAGCTTTTGAGAAGCTGAAAGCATAGCTGCAATGGGCCCGTATCCGCAAACAGTAGCATTTCTTCGATAAAGGCTATCGTACATACCTGAAACATTGAAATTCAGGACAGCATCAATGACTTCGGAGTCTATTTCCTTTGCACGTTCGGCAGTCTCGTAGTGAGTAAAATCACTGGACGCTATTATGACTGCACGTTTACCACTTTCGGAAATAAGGTCGGCAAGAAGGTTTCCGACCTCAACTGCAGTTTCTTCATCCTGCATGCCCATGCAGATAGGAAGAATCTTAAAATCCCGGTCGAACCGGTATTGAAGAAAAGGAAGCTGGACTTCAATAGAGTGCTCGTACCTGTGCCCGAGTTCGTCAGCATCAACGATGCTCCCGAGGAATCCGTTGGCAAGTTCGAGATCGACCTCAACATTTCCAAGGGGGGTCTTCCAGGTTTCCCTGGATACTGATACCGGTGAGCCATACCCTGTATGGTTGGGACCGAAAAGGACATAAGTATCGGCTTCAGGGAGAGTTGCATAAACATGTGCAGCTACTTTCCCGGAATAAATATACCCGGCATGCGGGCAAACAGCCCCCAGGACCTGACGTTCCTGGATCTCCAGACCTTCAAAGCATTTTTTAAGTTCTTTCTCCAGACTTTCACAACGCAGAGGATAGAACTGCCCTGCAACTGCTGGTTGTCTCATTTCCAATCACCCATAATATAAGATATGGGCAATTTTTTATAAACCCTTGCAGTATGCAGGACGGATGCCCCGAAATTAGAGCGGAGTTTCGAAATCAGTAAGCTCGTAATTGAAGGGGGTGTTATTGAGTCTGGAAACTTCTCTTGCAAGCAGCCAGTAGACAAGAGAGAGAGCTTTTCTACCCTTGTTGTTGGTTGGAATTACAAGGTCTACGTTTGAGGTCAGGTTGTTGGTGTCACAGAGTGCTACAACAGGTACTCCAATGCTTGAAGCTTCCTTCAGGACCTGGGCATCTCCGGCCGGGTCGGTTACGATAATAACGTCAGGCTCAAAGAAACCGTGGATTTGAGGGTTTGTAAGGGAACCTGGAATAAACCTTCCGAGCATTGACCTTGTGCCGAGTGCCCTTGAGAACATTCTTGCAGGGTGCTGGCCGTACTGCCTTGAAGAAACTACAAGGATTCTGGAAGGATCGTAATGAGACAGCAATTTTGATGCAACTCTGATCCTTTCGTCTGTGGACTGGATATCAAGAACATATAACCCGTCAGTTCTGACTCT
>DUIO01000012.1 GCA_013330315.1 Methanosarcina sp.
AAGGAATTCGTGCTGAATTGTGCCCCAGAAAAGAATCAGACCTGTTATTGCAAAGGAAAAAGGGGTAGGATCAAAGAATTCGAAGGGGCCTATATCTGCTATATGGAGTATGTTTCCGATTATCGGGACGCAGGCAGCAGTAAGAGCAATGCCTGCCTGTGTCCCGTATGGAGTCATTAGGTGGACAAACTGCTTGAAAAAGAAAAATATTCCAAGCATGAGTAAAATAAAAGAGTAAAGATAAAAAGTCCAGAAAAATGGACCATGTTTAAGTATGAGGAGAGGAAAACCTCCTGAAACATCGATATAAAAACCATCAAAGTATAGCCCATGAAACCCATTCGTAATCATCAACAGAATTGTAATGCAAGGAAAAACAAAGAGCAGCTTCTCATATTTTCGCGCAAACTGCCTGTATACTCCGGAATATTCAGCTGCAAATAAAAACCATGCAACAGGAGCGAAAGCTATCCCCAGATACTGGAAACGAGCGAAAATATACTTAAATTCAATGTCCGTAAACCCAATTTCAAAAGCATAATTAACGGACCAGAGAGCCATGCAGAGCATGATTACTATAAAATGCCTTACAAAAGGTAAACTGCGATAATTAAAGGCTCTGTATGCTTTGATTGCAAGCAAGGTGGATATAAGCCCTGAAAAAATTAATGCTCCCATGAAGGGGACTGCAGTGGTATGAATTTGCAGGCTGATAAGACGACCTTCCTTTTTTCAATTATTATTAGACGAATTGGGAGAGGCGGGGAATAGAATAAAAAAACACCAGACGTCTTAATAATTACAGAAAGACGATCTATATAAATTTATGTATTAAGCTCAAAGAGACAAATGACCTTCCGATTATATTATTCAAAGAATATGTTCAGAGAAAAAGAAACAAAGACTTAAAGAGGCTCTCTGCGAAAGCTAAACAACTTTTTATTAGGATCGAATATTCATAGACATTCGGTTAAATTCGAATGATGTATCCGGACAGTGAATAAATTTTTCGAACAAACAATTCGTATAGGAATTTATCGTATAAGGCTTACCATTAAGGAATTTATCGGTATAGGAATTTAATTGAAAATAAGATTAAGTTATGCTATCTTCCTGAGCCTCCTTAATTTCCGTGACTTAGGGATACTATCAACCAGTGCCTGAGTCATCACTATTCCGTCTATACTTTTCTATTAATTTTTTATGTCATACTTTATAACCTTTCTTCTGTATACCTTTTCCTTTATAATTTATTCTTTATACTTTATTCTTTATACTTATTTCTTTATANNTCAAAACAAATGAGATCAAAACAGATGAGATCAAAAAATAATGCTCGGCGCCTGAAAATACCGATTACACATTTAGAATGCGTAAGAAAAAGAAAAAATTAAGGTTCCGAATAAATCTCAATTAAAGAATTATCCGGCTTTTTTCCACACTTAAAGGAAGATTTACTTAAAGAAAGCTCAGGATTCCGGAGAATTCCGTATCAAACTCATATTTTTTGAAATTGGAGCTTTCGAGAATCCTCTGCTTGATATAATAGAGTACACTCAAAAGGCTCTCATCGTTATCGGAATTCATATCTCCTGCATACGGGTGAATATTTTCCTCAAGGGTATCGAGAAGCCTGGGATCGATACCATCTCCAAGGTAAGTGTCTACAACAAGGAGATCTGAGATATACTCGTAGAAGCTTTCAAGTTCATTAAGCCAGTTAGCAGTATTGTATCCTGCTGCATATTTCTGCTGGTTAAGGAACATGAGATAACCTGAAATATTGGAAATCAGGTCCTCGGTCAGCCTATCTTCAGGAAATACAATTGGGAACCGTTTCATTAATGCAGGGGTTGCGGAGCTTGAATACATCATCCCATGTCCACAAACTGACGGGAAGAGTCTGGAAATTCGGCTATTAAGGACTGCAGTTACATAAGGGTATTTTTCCGGGTCTTTGAGTACAATGCCACAGCCGTCCTCAAAAATGTAGTTCCCCGATGTATCATAGGCCGCCTGCAAATGGTAACCTTCGGTAACGATTATCTTTGGCGTGTTAAGGTATTCCAGAAGCTTCCTGCCTCTTACGCTGTAATAGTCTGCGGAGTCAAGGGGTGAATTATCGTGGCTGAACTGACTCTTGAATTCCAGAATTCTCCCGTATGTCATAGGGAACCTGGACTTCAGTTCCTCAGGAGGGATTATTTTGAATTCCTTCTTGTTTTTGCCCGACATCTCATAAGGCAGCATAAAGCGATAAGTTGAAGAATTGAACGCAAATTTTTGGGAAAACGGGCCTGAGACGTAGGGATAAATAAGCTCGGGCTCTAAAATTACAGGTTTACAGAGGCCCTCACAGAGATAAAGCGAATCTGACTCACTTCCTTCAGGAACAGAAAGTCTGTGCAGAAGGCCATTTTTTGTGCTAATGCCTCCGAAGATGCTTTCGGAGATCTCTCCAAGTTTAGTCGGGAATTCACAGATCTTTTCTACAATTCTGTTTTCATTCATGAACATTTATTTTTCACTTCTGTAAAAATATATTGAGAAAATTATTTTTCTCATCCTTTACTCAGGGGCTGGCTTTTATTCGAGTTCCTGCAAAAAAACTACTCCGACATTCTGGATTTTGATACCCCATTAAAATCATCAAAATCCTGCATGATACGCAGGGCTTTTTTGTATTATTTTGTCTGCAGAGAATAGTAGAATAGCATAAATATATAAATATATTCGCACTGAAAAATAATTATAAATATAAATCGTGACAAATAGGTGGAAGGAATATGAGCCAAAAAGAAAAAACAGAGCTCTGTGAGAATCAGGGATCAAAAACAAATAATCCTAAATGGCCAGAAAGGTTGAAAAAATTGGAAGGTGAAGGAAAGGTTTTAATAGAATTCAAAATTCAAGCAAATTAAGTAAAATTTCAAAATTCAGATCAGAATTAGAAGGAAAAAAAATAATAGGAAAAAAGAAAAACTAATTATGGAAATACTGATCAAAAAAATTTAAATACTAACTGCCAAACTACTTATATATGGAGGGGAGCAAAATTTCCGAAAACTGTTTAATAAGAGAAGCCTCGAATGAAGATATTTCAGGGATGCTCGAGGTTTTTAACTATTACGTTGAGAATAGTTTCGCAGCCTACATAGAGACACCCGTAGGGCCCGATTTCTTTCAGGCTATTCAGAGTGAAAAAGAGCAGGATGAAAATGAGCGTTTTCCCTTTTATGTCATTGAAGAAAAAGACAAAATAATAGGAATCGGCACTCTCAGACCATATTTTCCGTTCCAGAATTTCAGGCATACAGGTGTAGTTTCCTATTTCATCCTGCCGGGGTACACAAGAAAAGGGCTCGGATCCAGAATGCTGAGCAAACTCTGCTTTGAAGCAAGGGAAAAAAAGATGAGGAGCTTGCTTGTAAATGTATCTTCAAAAAATGAGGCAAGCCTGAATTTCCATCTAAAAAACGGTTTTATCGAATGCGGGAGATTCAGAGATGTTGGAACCAAGTTTGGAAAGTTTTTTGACATTATATGGCTGCAGAAGTTCCTTGAGCAGGGTAAGAAATAAAGGAAAACAGGAAAAAGTAAAAAGTAAGGAAAAGAAGTAAAAAGTAAGGAAAAGAAAAAGATAGAAAATGAGGGGACAGAAGATAGGAAAAGAAATTGAAAAATAGGAAAAGAAATTGAAAAATAGGAAAAGAAATTGAAAAATAAAAAAATAGAAAACAGGAAGTGGAACAAATAAAAAAATAGAAAAAGTGGGCAGAGAAATTAAAGAGAACCTGCAAGAGGCAGATAGTCAATATTTCCTTTACCCATATCATATTTTATCTCACAAATCCCATCACCGTTGGTATCCGGATATGTCTGGCTGAAACCATTTCCTTTAGGAGCAGCCCAGAAATTTCCACCCAGGAAAGCTCCTCCTGCAATACTGGTTCCCGGGCTTTTACTCACATTCCAGACATTACCTGAACTTTTGCCCTCTGAATACATATTTTTCGTGTTGTTCAGGTAGTTATCATAGATTGTATTGTTGCTCGAATTCAAAATATAGATACCATATCTTGAATTCGAAATTATCCTGTTACTCTTAAATGTATTATTGCTTGAAGAGTTAAGATGGATGCCATACAGAGAATTCAGGTTTGCATTATTGTCTACCAGAACATTTCTACCTGAAGCTTTCAGGTATATACCGATTCTATTGTTCGGTGCTCTACTGCTGCTCAACGTGTTATTACTGCTGAGAGAGTCAAACCAGATCCCATAATTGCTGTTAGACGCAGTATTATTGGAAAGCATGTTTTTGCTGGCACTAGATAAAAGAATGGATGTGTCACTGTAAGAAGCCGTATTATTTCCGATTTCATTTACAGTAGAGTTCCATAGGCTAATACCGTACTTACTGTTATTCAGTGCCGTATTGTGGTCAAGAATATTTTTGTTTGACTCTTTCAGGTAAAAGCCTACTTTGTTATATAATGCCCTGTTTCCGCTAAGATTATTTCTATTGCTTGAAGCGTACAGCCAGACACCGTAGCTGCCATAAGTTACAGTATTATTTTCAAGGCTATTTTCACCGGAGTTATGCAAAACAATGCAAACACTGCTATTTGAAGCGATATTGCTGCTTAACGTATTGTTACTGGAATTCCATAAATTGATACCGAATCCGGAGTTATTTAACGCATTATTGCTGGAAATTGTATTTCCGCCTGAAGCTTTCATATATATTCCGATATTATTATCTGCTGCAGTATTATTGTCAAGTATATTACCAAAAGAAGAGTCGATCCAGATACCATAACTGCTATTAGAGACGAGATTATTAAGAAGCACATTTTCGTTGGAATAATTACGCAGGAGTATACAGGCGTTGCCTTCTGACAATCTGTTATTGTTAAGGGTATTATTGACTGAGAAATCCAGACGGATGCCAAATCCTGGAGTCGGATTAGAATTGTTTCCGGCTGCTGCAGAGTAATTTCCTGAAGAATTCTGGGGACTGACACGAGAAACTGAGAATTCATTATTTTCAATGCGACATCCTTCAACTTCATAAAGGCGTATCCCGGCATTTGGTGAATCTATGTCCCCTGCAATGGAAAAGCCGTTAACTGCTACCCCATCTGCTGTGATACGGAAGATATCCTTCGAGCCATTGGCTTTCTGAACCACGGTATCTGACGGATTTCCGGACGCAGAAGCGACAGTCAGATTTTCAATACCTATTTCTATGTTTTCGTTATAGACACCCGGATAAACCAGAACCGTATCTCCAGGATAAGCGTTGTTTACCGCAGCCTGGATCGAAGTAAAATCAGCAGTCTGATCCGTACTGTTACTGACGGTAATTACCATGGAGTTCGATTCTCTTAAAGGCAGGTAATCGATAAACCCGCTGCCTTCAATATCATACACGGAATCGAAAATGCCATCAAGATCCCGGTCTACAGCGTCCCTTGGATAAACCGTGCCATCAGGTTTTCCCCAGAAATTGCCTCCAAGGTACGGTCCTTCCGCGATATTTATTCCGGGAGCTTTTGTAATGTTCCAGCTGTTTCCTTCGCTGTTTTCAGCTTTCAC
>DUIO01000070.1 GCA_013330315.1 Methanosarcina sp.
CTTTGGTTAAATATCTTATTTGTTAAATTATTGATGAGCCTCTCTGAAATTTTAATTTTTGATTAGTATCCAATACAAGACTGCCCTCCAGCAAAATTCCTTAAGATCCAAAACTTTATACCTTTTACTTTCCCAAAAACTCCTCATGTCTTCAGGCATTTCGCTTCCCTTAAAAACAGAACATTCTGCCAGAGATCGCCTTTACTGGAACTTTTTAAATATGATCCCTTTCCTGATCGGCTCCATATCACTTGCCAGGGATTCTATCAAATGGGTAGCAGTTTACATGGGAATAGCACTTTTCTTTTTCCTGGTCATCGAATTCAGGTTTGCATGTACACATTGCCTTTACTACATCCGGAGTAAAGGCCGTGTAAAGTGTATGATGCTTTCGGGAGTACCAAAAATTTTTAAAGCTCGTCCCGGTCCTCACAGTCCTTTTGAAAANNTATCCCGGAGATATTGAGCTTTCAGGTTCGAAACTTCAGGTATCATGTTCAAGCAGATGTGCTTCCCTTAAAATGGAACATAAATTTCAGGATTTTCTTTACTGGAATTTTGTAACCCTGACTATCCTGTTTTCGGCTGGGCTTGCTATTGGAATTAGTTCAACTGGCTGGCTGCTTGCCTATATTTTTATAATCTTCTTCCACTTCAACATTCTGGAGCAGTATTTCTTCTGTACTCACTGTCCTTATTATCCTGCGGAAGGGAAAAAATTGAGGTGCATGATGAACTGGGGTTGGCCTAAACACTTCAAGCCAAGTCCGTATCCTCCGGGTAAATTCGATCTTGCTATTACATCTTTTGGATTCATAATTGTAATTCTCTTTCCGCTTCCTTGGCTATTGAAAGTACCATTCTTGCTGGGAACTTATNNTTACTTTTTCCGCTTCCCTGGCTTTTGAAAATACCGTTCCTGCTGGGAACTTATCTGGTTTCCATATTGATTTTCTTACTGACAATATGGCGGTATGAGTGTTCACGCTGTATCTATTTTGGGTGCCCTTTTAACAGAGTATCGGCTGAAGTGAGGAAAGAGTTTGAGAAGGAAAAAGTGAGTAAATGAGACAAGGAGGGGTTTAAGGGATTAGGAGAAATTTAAGGGATTATTACTGTGCTGTACTCTGCACCACTGTACAGCATCGTGTTTCTCTTATTCATTTTCCTTCTTTTCGCATTGAGCCAATTTTTCCTGTCACTCAGATTAAAAAATTAGAGGATTCAGAAATTCGATAGTAGGCAGTGTATAATGTAGATGATTTTTCCTTTTTTCGATATGTTTTGATAGAAATTCTAATTGTTTTCAAAACGAAAATTATTTATCATATAAATAGGAAATAGGTTACCGTTTTCCTATAGAATGTGCTGGGAATACTCCGGAAAATTGATAATGCAGAAATCTTCTGAAAACCATCAGTCTACCGTAAAAACGCAAAAATTCTCTAGAAAACAGCTTCATTACCGTTTTCCAATTTCAGTAACTGTATATCTATTTAATAACTGAATATTCTTTTATATCATTATGTTTATTCGAACATAACGATTAAACCGTAAAAAGTCTGTAGGGATTTCTATGCGTGGAAAAATAAGTACAATATTAATACTCTCTCTGCTTGCTCTGGCTGTTGCTTCATGTGGGTGTGCAGAAAGTATGGGCCAGCAGGCTGTTCCGAACTCAAGCTCTGTGCTTCAGAATTCAGATACCGTGCAGATTACCGACATGCTGGGCAGGCAGTTAACTGTACCAGAAGAAGTTTCCTCTGTCGTAGCCACTTCTCCTCCTTCGACTATTCTTATTTATATGCTCGCGCCGGATAAACTTGCAGGCTGGAACTTTAAAAATAATTTTACCCAATCCTTTATGGATGAAAATTACAAAAGTCTGCCCGTAATAGGAGGCTGGTTCGGGACCCAGACAGGGAACTATGAAACCATAATCAACATGGATCCTGACATTGTAATTGAAGGGTACACCACTGATGGACAAATCAATGAAGCCATAGAACGCAGGCAGGAAAGTTTTGGCAGCATTCCTGTGGTTGCCATTGATGATTCTATTATCTTCGTGACAAAATCCGATCCTACTATCGAATACGCAGGTAAGCTGCTTGACTGTGAAGCTCAGGAGGAAAAACTGATCGAGTTCCGCAGTTCAATCCTCAATGAGATCAACAGCACTGTAAAAAATATTCCCGAAGATGAAAAAGTACGGGTTTACTACGCCGAAGGCCCAAAAGGCCTGATGACCGACCCATCAGGTTCTCAGCACTCCCAGGTCATTGATATTTGCGGGGGCATCAATGTTGCCGACTGTCCTCTTACTCCGGGGAACGGCATGACTCAGGTCTCAATAGAACAGGTAATGGAATGGAACCCTGAGGTAATCATCACTTCCAATCCGCAGTTCTATTCAANNTATTCAACGGTGTACCCTGACTCTCTCTGGGCAAGCGTGGATGCTGTCAAAAACAAACGGGTGTACCTTGCTCCTCAAAATCCTTTCTGCTGGATTGACAGGCCCCAGGGTCCTCATCTCATTATCGGAACTGCATGGACTGCACAAATGCTGTATCCGGACCTTTTCACAGATATGGATCTCTCCGAGCTGACCCGCGAGTTCTACTCGGAATTCTTCCACTACGATCTCACGGATGAAGAACTGAACATGCTCCTTAACCCTGCAGCAGAGGCCTGAACATGGACGAAAAGGGCAAATCTCCGGGTTTTCCTTATATTGCGGAGCATATTTTCGCTCCCATTTACCCCGTAATAGCAGCTCATATCGTCAAAGAAAGCAGGATAAAACGAGGCATTTGCCTGGACCTGGGATGCGGTATCGCATCCCTGGGGATCGCTGTTGCGGAAATCACAAATATGCAGGTTTATGGTGTTGATTTCTCAAAGGAGATGTGCAGGCTTTCTAAGGACAGAGCTCACCGCCACTGTCTTTCAGGTAAAGTTGTTCCTTTACAGGCTGATGTCCACCTGCTCCCCTTCAGGGAAAACTGTGCAGACCTGATAGTAAGCCGCGGCTCTGTATTTTTCTGGAAAGATCTGCCTGTGGCTTTCAGGGAAATTTCCCGTATCCTTGCTCCGGGGGGGCAGGCCTGGATAGGGGGCGGTTTCGGCACAAAAGAATTGAAGGCCATGATTTCTGAAAAAATGGTCGAAATCGACCCGGACTGGCATACCGCTTCAAAAAAGCGCCTCAGCTCGGAAAACCTTCGAGCTATGCAGGAAGCCGGGAGGCAGACTGGAATTCCCTATCGTGTAGTCCAGGACGATTCGGGCTTCTGGGTGGTCCTGAGCAAGGATGAGTAAGGGAGGTTAAAAAAATGCAGTGTAATGTGTGCGAGTTCGGGTGCGAAATCAATGGATACAGCTGGGGCAGGTGCGGAACTTATGTCTGTACCGGCGATACCATAGTCCAGGACCCTGGCATGGGATATCTTGGAGCATATCCTGTTTCCATAGAAACTATTCCTTTGCTTCATTATTATCCCTCAGGTAAGTTCCTCCAGGTCTTCAGTACTGGCTGCAATTTCCAGTGTTCCGGGTGTGTGGCTCGCTTGCTGGCCTCAGGCAAACCTCTTTTCCATTCCGCCTTAACTCCTTCCCAGGTCGTGGAAAGAGCCCTGCAGCAGGAGTGCCTTGGCGTGGTTTCTACACTTAATGAACCTGCTGCAAATTATTACCTCTTCAGGGATCTTGCAGTGCAGGCAAAAGAACAGGGTTTGCTCGCAGGCTGTTCCACAAACTGCTATTTCACAGATGAGACTTTGAACAAGCTTGGGCAGATTGTGGATTTCATGAATGTCGGAATCAAAGGTTATTCTGACAGGAGTTACAGAAGCTGCGGAGTCCCTTCATCAGCTCCTGTTTTCCGCAACATTTCCCGGCTTTTTGACATGGGAGTGCATGTTGAAATCTCAGTTGTTTATTCCAGAGGAAATGAAGAAGATATGATAAAGGTTGCAGAAGCAGTATCANNCAGATATCTCCCCTACCATTCCGGTTCAGGTCATGAGGTTCATTCCCTTCGGGGACGCTCCTATTGAGCTTGAACCTTCCATCGGAGAGGCGGAGAGCCTGTGCACCTCTCTGCGTAAACACATAGATCATGTCTATCTCTTCAATTCTCCTGGTACGGAACTATTGAACACATACTGTCCTGAATGCGGAAGCCTCCTGGAAGAGCGGGAATTCTACGGGCCCATGGGTTCAAGGCCTGTAAAACCCTGGGTAACTTACACATGTGATTGCGGGAAAACTGTGCCGGTTAAAGGGATAACTGCAACCGAATGCTTCAATGAGGAAGGTTTCATGGGCGGGTACAGGATAAGCCGGGCTTTCGGGATGGTCCATGGAGTGCTCACATGTCTGGAAGTATTGGACGATTCCAGGTTAATAGACACATGGGAGAAAATCTCCGATTCCGGAACCCTTATGCAGGTTCACCATATGATCCAGCAGCCATACGCTTATCTTGAATTTGTCAGGCTTGTCGCTGAAAAGGCAGGAGAGCCGGAAAAAGGAGAAGAACTTATTTCCTTTATCCGTACGCGTCTGGAGCTTGTCCATGCCCTTGCAGCAAAAAACAGTGGTCATAAGGTGTATTATTGTATGGGCTCTCCTCTCTTTGCCCTGAACGCCGGAAGAATGGAAAACAACCTTGTGACATTCTCAGGGAGCATGAGCATCAATAAGCAGCTTCAAAAGGAAGGAAAGCCGGGTGTAAATGTTTCTCCTTCTTTTATCAATGAAAATAACCCGGAAACCATTTTCATCTCCGGCTTCCTTTCCCGACCCCTTGACGAGTTCTATGCCCTGTGCAGGCAATACGGCATAGAGGCGGATGCTGTAAAACAGAAGCGAATTTATGCAGTCCCGCCCTCCTGGGATTTCGGAAATCCTCGCTGGATACTGGGGCTCATGTACATAGCAGATAAACTATATCCCGGAGATTCAGGAATCGACCTTAAAAGGGAAGCAGATGAATTCTACCTGCAGTTCTACGGGATGCCGTTTGGGGAAGCCAAATCTAACAGGTCTTTTCACAGGCCAACTTCCGGGATCTGGCCCCTACATGTGACGAGGTGCACTCATGCCTGAATGCAGGTATCCCCGCATTGCTCTTGTGTATATGCTGCCAGTCGCCTTACTCATAGGCTCCCTTTTTGTAGGGAGATATCAGACTCCTGTCTCGGCGGTTGTGGATGAGAGTATGAAAGCTTTTTCATCTCTCTTTTTTGGCACTCCTGCTTCGGTTTCCACTCAACATACCATACTGTTCAATGTAAGGCTGCCCAGGATACTTGCGGCTTTGCTTGTAGGAGCTGCACTTTCTACAGCAGGGGCATCTTTTCAGGGGATTTTTCGTAATCCTCTTGTCTCTCCCTATATCCTTGGAGTGGGGGCAGGTGCGGGTTTCGGAGCATGCCTGGCAATACTGCTCTGGGACAATTATCTGCTTATACAGCTGATGGCTTTTGCTTTCGGACTGCTGGCAATGTTTCTTGCCATAAGTATGGGTAAAGCCAGTAAAGGTACGGGAACTCTGGTCTTCGTACTTTCAGGAATAATCGTGAACTCTATTTTCACGGCGCTTACTTCACTGGTAAAATATGTGGCAGACCCTTATGATGAACTTCCCGCAATAGTATTCTGGCTCATGGGAAGCCTTGCTGCTGTCAGGTACGGAGATCTGCTCTACATACTGCTACCCATGTTTGTTGGGGCTCTGGTGTTGTTTCTTCTCAGGTGGCGTCTCAATCTCCTGTCCCTGGGAGATGAGGAAGCTAAAGCCCTCGGGATGAACGTGGAAAAAATGCGCCTGATTGTCATTGTTTGTGCAACCCTTTTGACTTCAGCGGCGGTCAGCATCAGTGGTGTGATTGGCTGGGTCGGGCTGGTCGTACCTCATATATCAAGGATGATAGTTGGTCCAAATTACAACCGCCTGCTGCCAATGAGCATGGTTATCGGGGCCTCATTTATGCTGCTTGTGGATGATCTCTCAAGGACGATTGTTGCTACGGAGATTCCCCTGGGGATTCTCACTTCCCTTGTGGGTGCTCCTTTGTTTGCATATCTCATTCGAAGGGGGCGCATGGGATGGAATTGATGCTGGAAGTGAATTCACTTGCCTTCTCCTATGGAAACGGTCCGGTGTTTGAGAATGTATCTTTCTCGCTAAAAAAAGGCGAGGTTATGTGCATCCTGGGCCCGAATGGGGCGGGAAAATCTACACTGATCAAGTGCATTGCAGGGATTTTCAAACCTGCTGCCGGTTCTATCCGAATTCTGGGAGAGGATACGGCTTCACTCGGGGCAAAGGGAATTGCTCGGCAGATTGGTTATGTGCCCCAGCAGAATGAGGTGGTTTTTCCTTTTACTGTGCTGGATTTTGTGGTGATGGGCCGGGCTCCTCATCTTTCCATGTTTTCATCCCCCAGCGCAGAGGATATGGAGATTGCAAGGGAATCGCTTGAGGTGGTGGGACTTTCTGACCTTGCGGAAAGGCCAGTTTCCAGTCTCAGCGGCGGTCAGAGCCAGATGGTACTGATCGCCCGGGCCCTTGTCCAGGAGCCTTCTCTGCTTTTGCTGGACGAGCCTACTTCCCACCTTGATTTTGGCAACCAGGTCTTTGTACTGGAGACTGTGCAGAGACTTGCCTCCCTGGGGATATCGATTGTGATGAACACTCACATGCCGGACCACGCTTTCCTGGTAGGCAGCAGAGCTGCAGCCCTGACAGGGGGCAAGCTGGTTGCGCTGGGAGAAGTTGAAACGGTTGTAACCAGCAAAATGATGTCTTCAGTTTACGGGGTAAAGGTAGCTGTCCGGGAAATCGAAGATATGAAAAGGAAAGTGTGTCTGCCCTTAAATGGGAAACAGTATACTGAAACTAAATTAATACATTAAGAATGAGCAAATTAATTTAATAAGTTTTATGTAACGGAAAAAAGGTGTGAAGTCGCCTGAATTCTACTTTCATGATAAAAATCTGAACATAGAAAAACAAAAATCAAAAATAGTGGAGAATTTTTATGACCTTAAAAAGATTTAACGCTGTAGCTCTGGCTATCTTTGTGCTAACGCTTATTCTGGCTCTGGCAGGAACATGTACGGCTGCGTCGGTTGAAATAAGAGGTAATCCCTTAGATACCGGAAGTACGGATGCACAGAATATTTCCTGGGATTTCAGAAGCTTCGGAGCTTTTTTCTTCAGTGCAAACAAGTACAGTAATTTCCTGAATGGGTCAGGAGAGCATCTTTATTTTGAGGATGGGGGCAACAGTCCTTCTATCGGGAAAGACAATCCTTCAGCCAGTACAATCGATGAGGGTGAACTGATTTACACTACCAGCCAGCTCCCTTCGAAGTATAAGGTATTCTCTGAAGAAGAAAATGTAACAAAGGTATCTTCCTTCTATACGCTGCCACTGTTTGGCAAGTCATACTGTGCTATTGACAATGATGCAACAAATCTCGCCAGGATACTGTACCAGCAGGATGAGAGTGAAAAGAAAACACTCAGGGAAGGAGAGACCTGGGATATTGCCGGAGGGTACAGCCTTACTCTGAACAGGATTGATATTGAAGGCGATAAATGCTATTTTTCGCTTTATAAGAACAATACGGAGCTGGAAACTGCGGTAATATCCACTGATGGCACTATAGATGACAGGATATTTACTGCAGAAGATGAATTCGGGGACAATGCTTCGCATATTTATTTCTTGACCTTTGTAGATTCCGTTTTTGCAAGTGCTGATACAGATTTTGCAGTGTTCAAATACACCTGGCTGATAGATGGGGACAAGCCTCTTTCAATTGAATCCGGGGATGAGTTTGGCAGTTTTGAAGTAGATCAGGCTCTTGAAAACCTGATAGTAATGTCAAACGCCAACGCAATAACAGTTAGTGTCGATGCTGACAGGAAGACCAACATCACAGACGAGTGGTATTTCAAGACCTCTGATGCGGGAAAAGGAAGCAATGGAGGATACGTGATCTATCCCGCAAAAACAATTATTGTCGAAGAACAAAAGCCCGGAAGTTCAGGAACCGGAGCTGCAGGAACTAATACTTCAACCAGCACATCAGGCGGCGTTCAAATGCAGGAGGGAAATAGCACTCAGACAAAAGCAGTAACCAAAAACACCAGTGAGAAAAGCGAAGAGGTTTACAGCACTTCGTCTGAAGTCCAGAATGAAGCAGAAATGCCTGTAGTAGCCAGCAGTGAGGCTGCAGCAAGCTCTGGTTTCGGAGGATTTCTGGCTGTCTTCTCTCTAGGAAGTTTAGCTTATTGTTTTAAAAAGAGTCGGATTTAAAAGAGAGCAATAAATTTAAAGTCCTCTAATCTCTTCCTTTTTTATTTTTTGATAGTTTTTTAACAGGTTTTTTATAGGGTTTTGATAGGGTTTTAAGTTAGTTTTTTCATGTCAATCACCTATCCATGAAGTGAAACCTTTTTACCTGTACCTGTAGTCGGAACTTTATGTCCATCTTTCTGAATCCGGACAGTTTCGGTCTATTTTTCTGGTAGTTTTGTCATATTTGGATACTCACTTCCTGCATGAGAAAATTATTTATAGTTAAATACGGTAATAGGATTCCGTGTTCCTAATTGGAACGGAGGAATTGCAAAACCAGAAAAGGAGATTCAAAAGATGAAAGAAAAAATACAGAGAAAAACTCCGAAACCCGTTTTGCATGGGTTTTTGTTTGGCAACGGAACGTTTATCACTCCCGCGGAAATGAAAATCATGCAGAGCCTCGGGGTAATTCCGGCAACAAAGGCATAAACCCGAAAATTGAACTGGGAAAGAGATCATAAAGAGTCAGATAACTTATCCGTAACCAGTCTGTGACCAACCTTCAGGATATCTAGCTGCCTATTAATTTACCTCCAGTAACTTTCAAATCCAATAAAATAACCTCCTCTATATAAAGCGATCTTCCCATTGGCTCATCTCATTTCTGTCTTAAGCTCAATAAGACAGGGATGTAATGAACTAATAAAAAAGCAAATAAAAAGCAGAAAAAAACAAATAAAACAGATGGAAATTACTGAAAGTTATTTTATTGACTATTAACCTCTGGTCTTTACTGAGTTCAAATTCCTTTATTTTTTCGATTTTTAATCTTTGTTTTCAGTTTTCATTTTTTATTCCACCTTCATCCGGTTTTCATTTGGTTTTCATCGGTTTTTCATTAGTTTTTATTCTCTTTCACTCAGTTTTCGATCTCATTTTTAAATATATGTTTGAGCAATATTCTGAAAGTATACCTCTGGATAAGTAGATACTTACGCCTTGTCGAGCTCATTCTTTTTGAAAGAATATGTCCTTTTCCCTTTCCTTTTTAGCTTGAATAACCTTTTCCGGGTGGCACTTTCCATAATTTCTTCCTCTTTCATGTAATGATCTCTGAAAGAAAGAATTCCTTCAGGTTTCAGAATTCGATGCAGTTCTTTCATAACAAGTTCCGGTTTATTCAGGGCATGATAGGTATCATAGAAGAGAACAACATCTATGCTCGAGCTGGGCAGGCGTGTATTGTAATCAGTAAGAATAGTTTCTACGTTCTCAAGCTGCTTTATAAAAACTAAGTGACGGACCATCTCAAGAGCTACAGGGTTGACATCCAGGGCATAGACCTTTCCTGCGGGGCCTACCATTTCGGAAGCATCACGGAGATATGAACCCGAGCCGCAGCCATAATCCAGAACCTTGAAACCGGGTTTTATCCCGATTTCTTCCAGAATTTTTCTGCGGGGGAAAAAGTAGTCTCGAAACTTAAAAATAAGTGTATTTGCATGGAATCGAAAATCAGAATCCGGTTCTTCCGTGATGTCTTCCTCCTTTATGGTCAATTTTTATGGTCAGTAAGAAGTCTGCTCAGTTCAGACTTTTCTGAGAGAATTTTTTCCTTTACGCTATTTGAAGACTTATATGCGTTATAGTTTGTTTATGGAAAGTCCTCTTGACCTTTTGTTTTTCTATATAATACTCGGTCACAATCTTAATCAAATTATTGCCCTCATTAGCCATCAGGCTTTCTGCCAGACAGGTAGCAGTTTTTTATTCCTGCTATAATGCAAAACTTTAATCAAAAACGCGGAACTTTAATCAAAATATGAAAGTAGAATATCTTATAAAGTATTATAAATAAGGTTATGAAGTATCTGAATAAGACCTGTATTCTATGAAAAGAAGGAATGAAAATGACAAGCATTAAAGTCGCCTGTGTCCAGATGAATATTTCACTTTGCTCGAAACTTGAAAACCTTGAGCGTGCCCTTCTCCTGGCAGAAGAGGCTGTTTCGAAAGAAGCAGAACTGCTTGTCTTCCCGGAAGTTTTCTCAACAGGCTTTTGTTATGACCATATAGAGGCAGTTGCTGAGGCTGTTTCGGGTCCTACACTCGAAGCTCTCAGAGCCTTTTCCAGAGAGCATAACTGCATCCTTGCAGGTTCAATAATAGAAAAGAGAAAAAGGGAGGATAGGGGCGCGATAAATTCTGAAAAAAAAGTCCCTTTCCAGTATAATCTCGGTTTCTGTATAGAATCAGGAAAACTGGCCGGTGTCCACCGGAAAGTCCAGCTTTATGGCCCGGAAAAAGAATATTTCGCATCCGGAGACCGCATAGCGCCTATAGAGGTGCAAAAATACGGGCTCTCAATAGGATTGATAGTTTGCAATGAACTCAGGTATCCGGAAGTTGCTCGAAAACTCGCCCTTGAAGGCGCAGATCTGCTGGTCTCGGCTGCCGAAATTCCGGACTTTTATATGTATCCCTGGCGTATTATGTCAATTTCTCGAGCGATTGAAAATCAATTGCCTCATATTGCCTGCAACAGAGTGGGAAAAGACATGTATTCAACTTATCCCGGCGGCTCTTTTATTGCCGACGGCTGGGGCCGAATTCTGGCAGAAGCGGGAACGAAAGAATGTGTTATTCTTGGAGAAATCAATCTGGAAGAGGCAAAAGAAATCAGACAAACCGGCTCTATTCTTGAAGANNACCTGTCCTACAAGGAAGTTCAGGGACTTTTCTGTTCCTCCAAGGTAGTCCTGTACAGCAGCCGCATTTTCGGCAATTGTTTCTGCAACAGCCCTGGTGACCAGGTCATCTTCGGCTTTAAAGAGGCCTTTTTCTTTGATGATCTGCGAGGGAGTCTTTTCTTCCGTACCGTCAAGAATGGTGCGGATAACTTCTACTGAAGCCCTGTCGCTGACCTTGCCTTCGGCAAAAAGGGTTACAAGTTCTACCATGTCCGAGACCCTGAATGAGTTCTCCACTTCCGGATCTTTTGCATGGATGAAGCCAATTGTGCTGCCGTTATAAGAAGAGATTGCAAGATCTCTGTAATTGAGCTCTCCGAGGAGAACGTCAGCTGCCCATGTGGCTGCAACTTTCGGATCAACTCCTTTAGCGCAGACTCCTTCGTAGAAGTCGGCAAGCATTATCTTGGATGTAAGAGCCCTTGCATGCATATCCGTGATGCCGTACTGCTCCATGAAGCGTGCACGTTTTGCATCCGGAAGTTCAGGCAGGGTTTCTTTAATTGCAGGAATCCAGCCTGTAACGCGCATGGGCATCAGGTCAGGCTCACGGAAGTAGCGGTAATCCTCTGCCTCTTCTTTTGTCCTCATTGAGATTGTCACACCCCGTCCCTCATCGAAGTGGCGGGTTTCCTGCGTAATTTTTCCTCCGCGGCGGATCACGTTCTTCTGGCGCATGATCTCGTAGAGGAGAGCCCTTTCCACTCCTTTATGGGAGGAAATGTTTTTGACCTCAACCCTGGTCCCCCAGTGGACCGAGACGTTTGCGTCAACACGCATGGCACCTTCGAGGTTTCCGTCAAAGACATCTAGGTATTCGAGGATGTTCCTGAATTTATCAAGGAACCTCCTTGCTTCTTTGGGGCTCCTCATGTCAGGCTCGGTAACGGTTTCAATCAGAGGCATGCCTGACCTGTTGTAGTCAATAAGGACACCTTTGGACTTTTCAATGCTACCTATGTGCACAAGTTTTCCGGGATCTTCTTCCATATGAGCCCTTGTAATTCCGACAAGATGTTCCCCGTCTTCTCCTTCGATCACGACTTTTCCTTTGCTAACAATCGGATAGTCATACTGGGTGACCTGGAAACCTTTTGGAAGGTCAGGATAGAAATAGTTCTTCCTGTGGAACTGAGTTTCTTCTGCAATCTCCCCTTCAAGAGCAAGCCCCACTTTAATTGCTGCTTCCACGGCTTTTTTGTTCAAGACAGGAAGCGAACCCGGAAGACCGAGGCAGACCGGACAGGTGTGGGTATTAGGGGCTGCATTGTGGTAATCTGTAGAGCAGCCGCAGAACATTTTGGTCTTGAGTTTGTTAAGCTGGACATGGATTTCAAGCCCTATCCTTATGCCATCAGGGTTTTCATAGACCATTTATACCACCTCCGGAGGTCTCTTTGTGTGATAATCGGTATTTTGCTCGAAGGTATATGCTGCACGCAGGACAGTAGGTTCGTCAAAGGGCTTGCCCATAATCTGAAGTCCTATCGGTAGCCCATCGGTAAATCCACAGGGCACGGAAATTGAAGGCACACCCGCAAGATTAATCGGGCAGGTATTTACGTCCGAAAGGTACAGGGTGAGAGGGTCCTCAATTTTTTCTCCGATCCTGAAAGCAGGGTTCGGCATAGTTGGAGCCATGAGCGTATCTACTTTTGAAAGGGCTTTATCAAAGTCCTGCTTTACAAGAGTCCTTACCTTCAGGGCTTTAAGATAGTATTTATCATGATAGCCTGCAGAAAGGGCATATGTCCCGAGGAGAATCCTTCTCTTGACCTCTGTGCCAAAACCTTCAGCCCTGGTTTTTGAAACCATTGCGTGCCAGTTCTCTCCGTTTGCTCTGAACCCGTAGCGCGTTCCGTCGAAACGGGCAAGGTTTGAGGATGCTTCGCTCATTGCAATGATATAATATGAAGCAAGGGCGTACTTTATGTTGGGCATGGATACTTCTTCCCAGGTCGCTCCGAGGCTTTCACATTTGTGTATTGCATCCCATATTGCTTTTTCAACATCCGGGTGAATCCCTTCTCCGAAGAACTCCTTTGGAACTCCTATTTTCAGGCCCTTTACATCATCAACAAGAGCTTTCCTGTACTCAGTCTTGCTGTCAATCGAAGTGGAATCTCTCCGGTCATAGCCGGCTATAACATCCATCAGGACTGCAGTATCTTCTACATTGTTTGTAAGAGGTCCTATCTGTTCAAGGGAGTTTGCATAAGCTACAACTCCAAACCTTGAAACTGCCCCATAAGTAGGTTTAAGCCCTACAACTCCGCAGAAAGCTGCGGGACAGCGCACGGACCCGCCTGTGTCGGAACCAAGGGCAAAAGGAGCTTCTCCTGCTGCAACAACAGCTGCACTTCCTCCTGAAGACCCGCCAGGCACTCTCTCAAGGTCCCAGGGGTTTGCAGTCGGTCCGAAATGACTGGTCTCCGTGGAAGATCCCATGGCAAATTCGTCCATATTGGTTTTTCCAAGGATNNTTATCCTTAATAGCAATCGGTACGCCTGCAAGAGGGCCTTCATGCCCTTCTGAATCGATTTTTTTTGCCTGCTCAAGTGCTTTATCAGAAACCGTTACATAACCGTTGATTTTGCTCTTTCCGATAACCTCAAGATATTTTGCTGTTACTTCTTCGGCTGAGCTTTCTTTAATCTTCTCTTTAACCTGTGCAACACTCATCCATTTTGCCATCAAAACATCTCCTCAGCCAATCTTTGGGACCCTGAAAGTCCCATCCTGTTTGTGTTCTGTGTTTGCAAGGACAGTTTCCTGAGGGAGAGACTCTTCCACCACATCCTCCCTGAATACATTATAAACCTCAGCAACATGGTATGTAGGAGCAATATCCTCAGTTGGCAGTTCATCAAGCTGCCCGAAATATTCCAGAACAGAATTAAGTTTTTCCATATACTCGACTGTCTCCTGCTCGTTAATCTCAATACGGGCAAGCCAGCCGATGTGTTCTACATCTTCTTTTGTAATCATGAAAATTCCTCAAAAATAGAATGATTCTGAATAAAATGCCGTTGGTAATGCATAATACAAACAGTTTATGAAATAAATATATATTCATCCCGAATTGCGCCTTGCCCGATTTCCGTCTCGCCCGANNTCCTTTTCGCTTCGCTCAAGAGGACTATTTTCATTTTGCATTTTTATACTTTCTGTCTCATGTGGAGGGCGTACATCTGTACTTTCTTCATTTTTGCGAGGTTAAGGACTCTTTCCAGTTCTTCATCTGTGAGTTGCCTGGCTTCGATGTAGCCGTTGTCTACGGCTTCGTTGAAGATTTCGTAACCTATGGCTGAGCGAGCAAGGACTGTGGTATAGCCTTTGGGGCTGCCAACTCCGCCAAAGGAGATATCTGAGTTTTCAGCGGTCAGGTCTGTACAGAACCGGCAGGAAGAGCTTCGGTATTCATCAAACTCGCTGAGTTCGAAGACGTGTTCTTTTCCGTCTTTGAGGGTGACTTCGAATTTTCCCTTCCGAATCTTCATTGCATCGATGTTTTCAAGTTTGATTCCATAGCTTTCCAGGACGGTTTTAATTCCTTCATATGCAAAAGTATCCATACAGAAAAGTCCCAGTTTGAGAACTTTTGCCCTCATAAAGAGGTGAAGGAAACCATAAGAGCTCTTTTGCATCTTTGTGACTGCATCTATATTGCAGCTTGTCCCGACAAAGGCAACACTGCTCATTCCCTGTTTGACTGCGCTCATAAGGGCTTCGAGTGTCATCGAATGTGAATATATGCTGCCGCTGCTTTCCAGGATTTCTTCCCTGGTTTTTGCAACTATGGGCACCGGTTTCCAGGGTTCTTCTTCTGAACGGGTTGTAACTACAGCGCAGTCAATAAGACCTTCATCCAGAGCGTACAGCAGAAGAGCTGTTACAACTCCCCCGTCCTGACCCTTTATTTCAGGTATTGCAGATTTTGCGGCGTAGGCGTATCTGAAGCTTCCTATAAGCCCTTCTTCTGTAGTAATGGTCCTTGGGCACTGGTAATAGCAAACTCCGCAGGCTTTGCAGGGGCCTACCAGTTCGGGTTTTCCATCTTTGATTGTTATATATTCGCAGCTTGCTGCGCAGGCTCCGCAAAGAGTGCAGATTCCGGGCTTTATGATGTCTCGCTTTAGTTTTCCAAAAGAAATCTTCTCTTTTTCGCTTAAGCTACGTTTGAGCCGAATGACACTTTTTTCAAGTGCATCGAATTTATGCTTGCACTCGGTACTGCAGAAATAGTAATGTTTTCCCCCGTAATCCGAAAAGTATTCAGTATCGTCAGATATAATTTTCTTGCAAATAGGATCTAGCGGCATTAAAGGCCTCCGGTTATTATTCTTTCCATATTTCAGGAAATTTCACTTGAGTAATTCTCAAAAGAATCTATATTGGCTCTTCAACCTATTATTATTATATTTTATGAGTATATATTAATCATCGTGTATTATTATAACTATGCTCTTTATAATTTATGCTCTTTATAATTAGTACTGTAATTTATTCTTATGGGCGAATAATTTCAGGCTGAACGAAAATTGGAATGTAGAAATAAAACTGGAATATAGAAATAGTTTTACAGAAACGCTTTCAATGAACGATAGAAAAAAGATGCAATAAACATTGTATAAAGTAAGCAGTAAGTAAACACATGAAATGCATTCTTTGAATGGTAATAATAGAGTGAAACAATAGAATGAAACAATAAAATGAAACACGAATTACCAGGCAGATAGGCATAACATATAAATGTCTATAAGAATCGGTAAGCTGGGACAGATTCAACTGTCAATAACCCAACAGTACTAATAATTAATCTAAATAAAATGATAATTTGAAACGTTTTAGCAAAGGTTATTATAGGCTTTGATTAATACTTTCTTTAGACTTCAGATAAATTGTGTTGTTGTCATATGTATTTATTGAATCCTGAAAATAGATTTGCATAATATTCCGATATTCAAATTCGGTTTTTAATTATTACTATCTA
>DUIO01000222.1 GCA_013330315.1 Methanosarcina sp.
AGTTCCTGAGCAATTGATGCTCCCATTGCCGTCCCAAAAACACTGGTCTCCTGAATTTTAAGTGCTTCGAGCAGCCCTGCAGCATCGCTGGCAAATAGCTCAAGGGAGTAATTTTCCCCGGAGTTTGAAGAATACCCTATTCCCCTGTTGTCGAATGTAATAACTCTGTACTCCTGAGCAAGTGCCCATACAAAAGTTTCATTCCAGGTATCCATGGTCCCGCCAAATCCCATTATCAGCAGAAGAGGCTCTCCTGACCCGAACTCTCTGTACCCTAACTCGACTCCATTAACAGAGGCATACCTGACAGGGGAAGAATCAAAAGAAAAATTTAAAGCCGTGGATTGCTGAGTTGAGGCTTTTGGCTGAGCCTCCGTACATCCTGAACCTGTAACGAATAAAAGAAACAACAACACAAAGAGCAGGCTCTTTAGAATAAACGAGCTTTTCAGGATTGAGGAGCTTTCAATAACTAACAGTCTTTTGACCTTCATCTTCTTTAGTTAAACGTATCCTCAATGCATAAACGTTGCTGCTATGCTTGCACTTTTACGCTTGCAATGTACGTTTATGCTACTATTTTTATAGACAGCCTCAAGCAAGGTTCACAGCATTTTCTGTGTTTAGTTTATAAATTACCTCCCGGTTTGGTCAAATATCTAACTTCGAGTAAAGTTAGGACTTTAGAGTAATATTTAGTAATTATAACAGAAGATTTATATATATTTGAGCTAATTAAAAACTCGTCCGGATCAGATAATTCACACCAGATAAAAACAAACCCTGGAAATATAAAAACGAAACTGATAAAGGTTTGCCCTGCAAAAGCCCATAAAAAGGTAATGGCAGNNGCTTATAAATCTCTTCATGTGATTTTTGAGAACTATTGAAGATCAGCTTAGAAGATTGCTTAGAAGATTAGCTTAGAAGATTAGCTTACAGGAGAATCTCAATTTAGAGATAAAATTCTCCAGTAGAGGCTAAGAAGCGCGTTTTTGGTCTCAGGATAGATAACCTGGTAAAACACGAGAGAATGTGAATGTATAAATATAGTAAAATAATATAGTAAAATATTTATTAGTGCTCAAATATAAGCGACTAATAATAAAGATAAGCTAATAAGCCAAATAATCAGGACTGCAGCTTATTAACTATATCAATAGCTGATAAAATTTCCATTGTGAATTTTTATATTAAGTTTCTATTTAATAATTTTTATGTTGGATTTTTTATGCTAAATCCTTCACCAAGGATTCCCTATTTCGATTGAATCCGGTTTTACCGGCTAAATAATGATGAAGCTTTGTAAAAATATTAAAGGCATTATAGCGATGTAATGCAAGGTCCTGAAACCGACCTTAAGAACAACCAACCCTGAGAATATATGCAATTAGCGGCCTCCATGTGCAGACTAAATTTTGCAAAAGTAAGCCTTTGATTCGCATATTTTCCGAAGCTTCATCCGGGACGGAAAATGTCTTTATATCAACCATTTAAAAAAGTTGATCGACGTTGTCTCAATTTTTTAAATGAAGAAAAACCCAAGAAAAAACATAACCTCAACTATTTCCCTTTGCATGGGTCCTCAGTAAGAGAAGACATGGCTTTTTTCCTTCAGAAAGGGCTGGAAATGCGGATGCACACTTCTAAAGAAATGCCTGTGCAACATAAGGAGGCAAAGGCATGATAAGCGATAATGAAATGAAGTCCGGGAATATCCTGAGCCTTTTCTGGAAATTTGCACTTCCTGCAATCGTAGGAGTGGTTATTGCCGGAATTCAGGGGATAATCGACGGCTTCTTTATAGGAAATGCCATAGGAAGCCAGGGGCTTGCAGGTATTACCCTTGCTTATCCACCTTATCTGGCTATAATCGGAGCAGGCATAATTATAGGAATCGGTTCGTCAAGTCTTATCGCCCTGAAACTTGGGGAAGCTAAGTCCGAAGAAGCCCTGGAAATAGTGAATAACGCTTTTCCCTTATGTCTTCTTGCAGGAGCCGTTTTCACCATCGCAGGGCTGATTTTCTGTAAAACCTCTATTAGCCTGCTCGGGACAGGCGGACCTGCCCTCTCCTTTGCTCGCGAATATCTCCATATAATCTTTGCAGGCTCGGTTTTTATGATCCTTGCTANNGGCTGGTAAGGAACGACGGAAAGCCGAAGCTCTGCATGAAAATAATGGTTGCGGGAGTTCTTGTGAATGTTGTGCTTGACTACCTTTTTGTCATGCACTTCGGAATGGGCATGTCAGGCGCAGCCACTGCAACGATAATTTCATTTGCCCTGCCGGCAGTACTGCTTACGCATTACCTTTTTGGCAGTGATGCAAAGCTGAGACTCCGGGTCAAGGCCATAAGGATCAAAACCGCGACCACGCTGCAGATCCTTAAAGCCGGTGTCCCGTCCTTCGTTATGCAGATATCATTTGCTCTCGTACTCTTTGCACACAATTACATGCTACTCAGACACGGCTCCGAGCTAGCGGTCTCTGCCTACGGAATCATAGGATACG
>DUIO01000218.1 GCA_013330315.1 Methanosarcina sp.
GTAATAAGTGATCTCGTGAGGCTTGTCAACCCCACAGGACACCTTGGAATTATTGGGGTTTATACGGCAGATGACCCTGGAGCTTATAATGAACGCGCAAAGAAAGGGGAGTATATTCTGCCTTTCGGCCAGCTCTGGGAAAAAGGCTTAACCGTTGGCACAGGCCAGACTCCGGTGAAGAAGACTATTATAATGCTTAGAGACATGATAATTGCAGGGGTGGCAAAACCGAGCTTTATAATAAGTCACAAAATCTCCATAGAGGAAGCGCCTGAAGCCTATAAAGAGTTCTCTAAACGGGCGGAAGGCTTTATAAAAGTGACAATTCAATTCGAAAAATAAATCTAAAATTTAATTTTTTTCATTTTTCTTTTGAGTTTTAAAGTTCCAAATAAATGTTATAAACATATAAAGCCAAATAAATTTAAATAAGGTATAAAAAGGTTAAATAATGCCGAATAAAACGAATAAAACCAAGAGAAGTTAAATAACAGTCAAATGGTAATTAAATATAACTAAATTAACGTTAAATAACAATTAAATAACAATTTAATAAAAGTCAGATAATAGTCAAATAACAGTCAAATAACAGTCAAATAATAGTAAAATAAAAGTCAGGTAACAGTCAAACAATAGTCAAACAAAGTAAAATATTCTCTCTTTATATTATGTGCATTTTTGTGGGTCTTAACAGATTCTGATATAAATTAGTATGCCCTCTAAAGGAAAATTATTAATTATTCCAGTTTCTGAAAAATAGGTAAATATTTTTTCATTTATAGTACGAGTTTAAGAAGAATTTAAGAGGAATATATTGCCATGGCTTCTTCAAAACCTGTTAAGAACTCTACCCCTTACATTCCTGAGGACTACGATGCCCAGATATCCCATATTCTCCCTTATTACTCATCTTTTCATCAGGAAACTATTAAACTTGTTAAGTCACTTCCAGTAAGCCCTAAAATATGGCTGGATACCGGATGTGGAACAGGTTCTCTGGTTAATAAAGCGATCGAAGAATTTTTCGATACAAAATTCCTTTTGCTTGACCCTTCTGAAGGCATGCTGGACCAGGCGAAGGGAAAGCTATTATTCTACCCTGCCGGAAATGTAGAGTTCCTGAAAGCTTCCCCTACGCAGGAGTTCTCTGAGGAGCTTGAGGAAAAACCGGATGTAATTACTGCAATACAGTGCCATCACTACCTTAGCCGTGACGAAAGAGCCAGAGCTGTCAGCGCGTGCTATAATTTGCTAAAAAAGGGTGGAATTTTTATAACATTTGAGAACATCAGGCCGCTTACAGATGAAGGCGTAAGTATAGGAAAACGGTACTGGGGCAAATTTCAGTCAGCTCACGGAAGGAACGAAGAAGAAATACAAAAGTATCTTGAACGTTTTGATGCCGAATATTTCCCCATAACCGTTGAAGAACACTTGAAGCTCTTGAGGGAAACAGGGTTCAGAACCGTGGAATTATTCTGGTACTCTTATATGCAGGCTGGCTTTTACTGCATTAAATAAATGTTTATTTGCTTTGCGGGAAGAATTATCTTATATAAATTAAATCATGTTAGCTGCTTATGATTCTTGAGCATGTTTTTATAATATATCTCCTTCTGTAAAAAATCCTTATGAATAAATTTTTCATTAATTCCGATTAACTTTGTTAGAACTTCGGTAAATAACTTTCCAAATATATTTGAAGATGAGACTTATGATCGATTTTATAGTTTATATTATGATTGGCATTACAGCAGGCATCTTAAGCGGACTATTCGGAATTGGCGGAGGGATCGTAATTATTCCTGCACTGATGTTTTTACAGGGGTTTTCTCAGTTAAAAGCGCAGGGGACCTCTCTGGTTGCAATGCTTCCGCCTGTCGGAATACTTGCATTTCTTGAATATTATAAAAGAGGATACACAGATTTATCTGCGGGCATAATCATCTGTATTGCTATAGTTATAGGTGCAAAATTCGGCGCGCAGTTTGCAAATACTCTCCCGCTGGATATTATGAGGAAAGCTTTTGGGGCATTTATCATTTTAGTAGGAATAAAAACTTTTTTTGGAAAATGATTGACATCCCTCTCCCAGAAACCATTTATTGATACCAGATATTATCGGATAATACCTGCTTTAGCAATATTTATCTGGCAAAAATAAATTCGATTAATGGCTAACTAATAGAAACTAATCTGAGAAAATTGAAAAAAGAATTNNAAAAGAATTGAAAAAATAACTGAAAAAATAACTGAAAAAAGAACTGAAAAAATGATTGAAAAAGAAATAGACTTAATAAGAGTCTTTCTTTTTCGCGCCTCTAGCATTCCTTGTGTAATTTGAGCCTCTTGTGCTGCGAGATTCTCCCCTGGAATCGCTTCGAGAGTTGCCTCTGGAATCGCTTCGAGAATTGCCTCTGGAATCGCTCCGGGAATCTCCTGAGCCCTTTGAACTTCTCCCCCTGGATTTCTGGGCAAGTTCTACGAAGGGTTTGCTCCCTCTCCTTTTGTTTTTGAAGATTTCCAGCAGGGCTTCAGCCTGGGCAAAGGGCAGGGTTACAAAGGAGAAATGCGGGAAAATTTCTGCGTCTCTTACCTGGAGCTCGCTGTCTCCAAGTTCTTCCTGGATAAAGTATGACAATTTATCCGGAGTCATACCGTCGGCTTTTCCCATAGCTATGAAAAGCCTGGTCTTGCCTTTCCTGTCGACATAGGAGCTGGGACTGGATATTTCGGTATACATGCTCTCGTCAAACTTCTCTTTGAAGGTATACTTCAAAAGGGCAGCCAGAATCTTTTCTGCGGGGTATTCTTCAAGGAGCCTTTCGCTCATCTCAAGGCAGTCCCCGTACTCCTCTGTCTTTATGGTATCGTCGAGTTCGGCTCTCACTCTTGCCCTTTTGGCTTTTATTACATCCTTTATTTCAGGGATTCGGCCTTTTTTCATTTCGGACTTTGAAGTCTTTTTTATGTAAGTAAGCCGCCTGAATTCAGTGGATGTAACAAAGGTAATAGCAGTTCCCTGTTTGCCTGCCCTTCCTGTCCTCCCTATCCTGTGCACATAGGACTCAGGGTCCTGGGGCAGGGAATAGTTAATGACGTGAGTCAGGTCCATGATGTCAATTCCTCTTGCTGCGACATCGGTTGCAACGAGGATATTTATCTTCTGCTTCCTGAACTTATTGAGGATTTTTTCTCTTTCCTGCTGGGACAGGTCTCCATGAAGGGCATCGGCCAGATAACCTCTGTCACTGAGTTTCTGGGCAAGCTGGCTGGTGTCGGTCTTTGTCCGGCAGAACACGAGCCCGTAGAATTCATCTTCGATATCAATGATCCTGCTGAGCGCTTCAAATTTGTCGTTCTCCTGAACTTCAAAATAGATCTGCTCAGTCAGGTTTTCTGTAAGTTCTTCTTTCTCAATCGTAACATGCTCGTAGTTCTGCATATGCTTCTTGACGATTCCAAGGATTGCCTTTGGCATTGTGGCTGAAAAGAAGAGCATTCTCTTGTCAGGGCCGGTTGACTTTAAAATTTCCTTTATGTCATCAATAAAGCCCATGTTCAGCATTTCATCAGCTTCGTCAAGCACGAAATACGAGATATGTTCGAGGTTGAGACTTTTTCTTTCGAGGTGGTCGATGACTCTCCCTGGAGTCCCTACGACAATGTCCACGCCGCTTTTCAGCACTCGAAGCTGCTGGGTCATGGACTGTCCGCCATATATGGGGACGATATATAGTTTTTTGTCTCCTTTTATGGAGTTGAGTTCTTCTGAAACCTGAATTGCGAGTTCTCTTGTAGGGGTCAGGATTATTGCCTGAACATGTCCTGATTTCTCAGGGATTTTTTCTATAATGGGGGCTCCAAAGGCCGTTGTTTTTCCAGTTCCCGTTTGAGCCTGCCCTATAATGTCTGATTCTCCTTTCAAAAAAAGCGGAATGACCTTTTCCTGAATCGGGGTTGGTTCTTCGAACCCTTTCTTTTTGAGGGCTTTCAATGTGCTGTCCGAGAGCCCAAGTGCCTTAAATTTTGCTAATTTTTCCATGTACTCACTCTAGAATTTACAATTATTTTTTACAGGTTCTGCAGATTGCAGACCTGCTGTTTGCATACTATCTGCCGCATGCCCGGCAGTTTCCTTTAAGGAAAAGCCCACTTATCAAGCCGGCACATGATACCAGCTAAAACAGGTATACCCGCCGCATAAATGGTTAATCTCCCCGGGGCTGCGAAAAATTGCCTAAAACCAGGGAAATTCAGAATTAGTATAAATAAACTTATACAGCAAAAAATGGCTTTCTTGGATAAGTTCCGGACACTTTTTGAATTCTTCCCCGTGATACAGGCAAATGAATAATCTAGACCGTGGTCTTTTATTCCAGTAGAGTCTGTTACTCCAGTGGATACACACTAGATCGCTTTCCTGTATATAATCCTTTGCAACCTCTGGGGCAAAACTGGCCAGAAAAAGGCTATAAAAGTCGAAAAAACCACAATTAAAAATTTATTAATCCTGAAATTTATATTTTTTTCCTTTTAATTTATATTTTTAATGTATTTATCTTCTATGTCAGGGCAATTCAGTACCATCCCTTAAGGTGAAGCTCATCAGTTAACATTTCCTTTAAAAGGTTCAGCCTGTCAATAGAGTTCCTGATCTGCTCAGGCTTGTCCAGCAGTTCTTCACAACCGGTTTCTTCCTGAATGGTCGTAACCCTCAGAAGTTCGGCAAAATTTACGCACTCGTCCAGGAAGCTGTTAAATAGCCTGCGGGCCTGTACAAAATAATCGGAGGTCCTGAAATCCGGCTGAAGAGTTTTTTCGTATTCAGCTCTCTGTTTCATCTCCGCAGCCATAACCCTGGCTTCGACGTAGTCTCCTACATTTAAAAGATTCCCCAGATTTTGCAGGTTCGTCCCGATATGCTGGATAAAATAAGCAACCTCAAAAGCCCATTGTTTGTCGTAATCCGTCCTGGAGCCAGAGTTAAAAGAAGAAGAGTTCATCTGAAAGGCCATCTCCTGTTATGCCTTTATTTTTAGCCTCTGACGATAATAACTTTTCTACTTTACCCGATCTGGCTCTGGTCTGTTTAATACTGGCCGTGGAAGCCAGGATTTGAATTTTAGATGGAATTTTTAACTTAAATTCACTTATGAGGAATTTCCTGAGTGGCTAATATTTTCATGTTTTTAGATAAGAATCCTCAGGAATAAGAATTCTCAGGAATAAGAATCTCCTTTAACATGTTTTTTTCTCAATGTTACCCCCGGAAAAATGAGTTAAGATAAATGAACTATGAAAAATAATCCGCTAAATAATCTCGAGGTCGAATTATTGATTAATCTAAAAAAAGTAGATTCTCCATGTTTTTAAAATATATGGAGATATTTGTAATTTTTTGGTTTTCAATAACCCCTCAAGACTTGAATTTAGATGAAGGATAAACCTTCATCTAATCTTTTTAGAATAGAGCTTATTTGACTATTCTTTTTGCTTTATTCATTTCATTATTACTTCTTTTTATGCAGGAATATTGCAAGCAACCCTATAATACCATAAACTACCTCAAATCCGGATACATTTTCATTTTCTTCCTGTTCCTTTTCATTCTCTGTTTCTGTATTTCCATTATTTTGTTCAGCATCTTCAGTGTCGGCTTCAATCTGTATTTTAGTGTTAGATCCTTCCTCTGTATTTTTGTTCACCTGAGTGTTTTTGGTGGGTTTGGAAACTATATGAGCACTGCCAGTGCCACCGTTTCCATGGTGATCATCGTCTGTGGCGAGGATAATCGGCTGATTTACAATGCTGCTTTCTTCAGGAAGCTCATTGCAGCTTACAATTGCTTTATTTTCGATGCATCCGTCTCCCCCACCATTAGTATTTATGTCCTCCTGAGTTATCGTATAATTCCCATAGAATCTCCACGTCTCTCCCTTATTCAGTACTCCCGAATCAATATGATCTCCGTCTGGCCCGGTCAGTGTAATCATTGGGTCGGTTACCTTAACACCTGTAAGGTCCACATTACCTTCATTCTTTACAACTATCTGGTATTCTATTACATCTCCGGGTTCGTTGATTATGCAATCTCCAGTTTCATCAATGCCAATGACTGACTTGTGAATGCAGTATTCAGGTTTTTCATATATTGGTTCTTTTTCTATCGGTACTTCAGCACTATCTGACATAGACTCCAACTGATCACAGCTAACAGTTGCCTTATTTTCAATGAATCCATCTCCTCCACCGTTACTGTCTATGTCTTCCTGAGTCACCGTGTAATTTCCGGTATATGTCCACGTTTCCCCCACCTCAAGAACCCCATTGTTATTCAGAGATTCTATCGGTCCATTGAGATTTTCGATCAAAGAATCAGTGACATTTACATTTGTCAGGTTAACATTTCCTGTATTGGTTACATTGATCTGGTAGCTGATGACATCTCCGGGTTTTGTCACATTTCCTTCCGGTCCTTTTCCAGCTACATCAATAACAACCTTATCAATGATACATCCCGGTATCTCTTCTACAGTTTTGTCACCAATAGGAACAGCTTCGCTGTCAGATTTCGGATCCAGCTGGTCACAGTCAACCGTAACTGTGTTATTTATGAATCCGTCTCCCCCACCGTTACTGATCATATCTTCCAGTGTGACAATATAAGTCCCTGTATATGTCCACGTTTCTCCAACTTCGAGAATTCCATCAGAGTTGAGAGATTCAACCGGGCCTGTAAGGTTGACAAGCAAAGAATCAGTAACTTTTACATTAGTTAGGCTAGAGTTTCCTGTGTTGGTAACGTTGATCTGGTAACTGACCACATCTCCCGCTTTTGTCACGTTTCCTTCCGGTCCTTTGCCGGA
>DUIO01000088.1 GCA_013330315.1 Methanosarcina sp.
AGAAGAAGGCATCCTTCATGGGGCAAGGACAAAAGTCCTGCAGGACAAAAACGGGCAGATCCTTGAGTCAGAGTCAGTATCAGCAGGTCTTGATTACTCCGGAGTAGGTCCGGAACTGGCTTCCCTGGCTGAAAGCGGTAGGGTTACAGCCCGCTATGTGACAGATGACGAAGCGCTTGAAGCTTTTAATGAACTGAGCAAGCTTGAAGGAATCATTCCTGCTCTTGAATCGTCTCATGCCCTTGCATACTTGAAAAAAGCGTCAGAAGCAGGAGAGCTAGGAGAGTTTGTAGTTGTGAATCTTTCAGGAAGAGGAGACAAAGACCTGGAAACCGTGCTGAGCCTGAAGAGAGGGGTCTGAAATGAGAACTGAACTTAATGCAATTGAACTTAAAAGGCAAAAAATCTCAGAAAAATTCGGCGAATTAAGAGGGAAAAAAGAAGGAGCCCTTATTGGCTATGTGATGGCAGGAGACCCCTCTTTTGAAGCGAGCCTGGGGATTGTAAAAGCCCTGGAAAAAGGTGGCGCAGATATAATTGAGCTAGGGTTTCCATTCTCAGACCCTGTGGCAGATGGGCCGACCATACAGGTAGCAGGACAGAGGGCACTTGCAGCAGGTATGGATATTGAGCGTTATTTTGAGCTTGTCAGAACCCTCAAGGTTGAGGTTCCACTTGTGTGCATGACCTATTACAACCCTGTATTCAGGTACGGAGTGGAAAAATTTGTGGAAAAAGCAGCAGAAGCCGGAATCAGCGGGCTGATCATACCCGATATCCCGGTGGAAGAAGCAGCTGACCTGAAAAACAGCTGTGATACCCATGGGCTTGACCTGATCTTTCTGGTCGCACCCACCACAACCGATGCAAGGATCCGGAAGATTCTGCAAAGAGGTTCCGGGTTCCTTTACCTTGTATCAAGGCTTGGGGTTACGGGAGCAAGAGCTGATGTTGCAGGTTCAACAAAAGAGCTGCTTGCCAGAGTGAAAACTGACATTCCTAAAGCTGTGGGTTTTGGGATTTCAACCGGAAAGCAGGCTGCCGAAGTTAGAAAAGCCGGAGCGGATGGTGTAATCGTAGGCTCGGCTTTTGTCAGGATCATTGAAGAAGGAAAAGACGTGAATGAAAGACTGGAAGACCTTGCAAGGGAACTCAAATCCGGCATGCTTGAAGAAAATTGAAACCGGGGATTAAAAGAGAGAAAAGGAGAGAGGAAAATGCAGGAAATAAAGGCATATATTAAAAAACTGGAAGAAGGCTATGACCTGAGTTCGGAAGAAGCCGAAGCTGCACTGGATGAGATTCTAAGTACAGCAGAAGATGACGAGATAGGGGCATTTCTGCTCGCTCTGAAGGCAAAAGGGGAAAAGCCGCAGGAGATTGTCGGCTTTGTAAGGGGCATGAAAAAAGCTGGAAATATTATCAGACCGGGCACTCCTTTCAGGATTGTGGATACCTGCGGGACAGGAGGAGACGGGCTCAATACTATTAACGTTTCTACTGCAGCTGCAATCGTGACTGCTGCAGCAGGAGTTCCTGTGGCAAAACACGGGAACAGGGCAGCTACCTCAATGACTGGGAGTTCTGACGTGCTTGAAGCTCTCGGAATAAAAGTTGACCTCTCCCCCGAACAGGTCAGGAAGACAATAGAGAGGATAGGCATAGGCTTCATGTTTGCCCCTGTTTTCCACCCTGCAATGAAAAGGGTTGCAGGAGTAAGAAAAAAGCTCGGGGTAAGGACGGTCTTCAATATCCTTGGTCCACTGACAAATCCTGCAGGAGCAAAAGGGCAGGTTGTAGGAGTTTTTGATAAAAGTCTTTGCGAACCTATCGCGTACGCCCTTGCCGAACTCGGGACCGAGCATGCCCTGGTTGTGAATGGAGAAGGGATGGATGAAATTACAAACACAGGGGAAACCTATGTTGCGGAATTAAAGAACGGAAAGGTTACAACCTATACACTAACCCCGGAATCCCTTGGAATGCTGCGGGCAAATCCCGAGGACATAAAGGGAGGTACCCCCAGAGAAAACGCAAGAGTCCTACTCTGTATATTTAAAGGCCAGAAAGGACCGAAAAGAGACCTGGTAATTTTGAATGCAGCTGCAGCTCTTTATGTTAGCGGGATTGTAGGCTCTATCAGGCAGGCGATTCCTATTGCAGAAGATGCCATAGACAGCGGAAAGGTAATGGTTAAGTTCAATCAGTTCCGGAATTTTACCGGAGGATTTTACGAAAATGACAAAGAAAAGGGCTCAGTATCGGGAAAAAAAGCTTTATCGACCTCCCAGGTCTCAATGTTAAGCCCGGCTTCCGGGGAAAAGGCATGAGAACAGGATTAAAAACCAGGATAAAGATTTGCGGGATATGCAGTCCCGAAGATATAGAACTGGCGGCTCTCTACGGAGCCGATGCAGTCGGATTCATAACCGAAGTTCCTGTAGAGAGCCCGAGAAAACTGGATTCGGATACTTCAGCTGACCTTATCTCGAAAGTTCCGAGATGCCTAGATTCGGTAATGGTCATAATGCCTGAAAACTCTTCCAGGGCTCTTGAACTCATTGAGAAAGTAAGACCGGATGTCGTGCAGATCCATTCGAATCTGTCTCCTGTTGAGCTTGAAATAATAAGGGAAAAAACAGACATCCCCATAATAAAAACCCTTTCTGTCCCTGCCGGAATGGGAGCCTCCAAAGTCCAGAGCCTTGTAAAGCGCCTTCTTGAAGAGGTCCGTGAGCTGGAAAAAAGCGGAGTTGTGGACAGCGTGCTTCTTGATTCAGGGATTGCCGGAAAAACCGGTGGCACAGGTTGTATACATGATTGGGATTTAAGCCGGAGAATTGCAGAAGAAACGGAACTTCCCCTGATACTTGCCGGAGGGCTCAAACCTGAAAATGTTCAGGAGGCAATAAAGGTCGTTTCTCCTTATGCTGTTGATACGGCTTCAGGGGTAGAGACCCTTGGAAAAAAAGACGCTGCAAAGATCAGGAATTTTATTGAAGAAGTGAGGTGTGCCAATGCTTTCCTTTGATATTGGAGAAGAAGAGTTTAAAAAACTTGTTTCAGGGCTTGAAAAACCAGGGCTTGTCCAGCTCCTTTCAAAAATTAATTCCGGGAGCTTTCCTGACTGTTCTCCCCTCGAACTTTACCAGGCATTGAAGAATTCAAGAAGTTCCGGCTATTCCTATCTACTTGAATCCGTGGAAAAACAGGCAAGTAAAGCAAGATATTCTTTTGTCGGAAATGACCCTGATGCCCTGCTGACCATAAATAATCGGAAACTTACCCTTGAGCTTCTGGACCCGGAAGCCTCTGCATTTTTTGGAGAGATTGCCTCAAGAGTGGAAGAAGCGTGCTCATCTGGGAAAGAAACAGAGAAAAAAGAAACAGTAAATAGGGAAAGAAAAGAAAAGAAAAGTGAAGTGCCGATATATGGGAAATCCACGGTTTCAATTCCAAAAGGAAAAGACTCTTTTGATGCCCTACGACTGGCTTTTCCTCCGGAAAACGGTATTGAATTTCTCAATGGAAAGCGCTTTGACAGGCAGACCTTTCTTGGAGGGGCTATAGGGTATACAGCTTATGATGCGATCTATGACAGCTGGTTAGGCGCTGAGAAGAATTTTGAGTCCGAAATCCCGGAACTTCAGTACCTGCTTGTTTCGAAAAGTTTTGTTTTCGATCATATGACTGAAGAGATCTATATTGTGGTCACTCCTTTCATAATCCCGGGATCGGATGCGGGAGAAATATACAGAAAGGCCCTTTCGCAGGCTGAAAAGCTTTACTCTGTAATCAAGGAAGCTTCCCTATCTAAAAACCCCATAAAAGAAACTTCAGGGAAAACAACCCCAAAAATAGCAATCTCTAATCAGTCAGAAGTATTACAATCGCCAGGACCGGATTATCCAGTACAGGAATTCAATGCTGACCGGTCGGAATTCGAAACGTCGGTACTTCAGGCAAAAGAGCATATTTTTGCAGGGGACATTTTTCAGGCTGTCCTTTCCAGAAAATGCGAATTCAAGCTAGAGCATTCTCCGTTCGAACTTTATATGCACCTAAGGGCGATAAACCCGAGCCCGTATATGTATATCTTCGAGTTCGGAGACCTGGCAATTGTGGGGGCAAGTCCTGAAACCCTGCTGACAGTGCATGAACGTACCGTTATGATCAACCCTATTGCGGGTACCTGTCCTAGGGGGAAATCCGAAGTTGAAGATGAATCCCTGGCTTCCCATATGCTCAACGACGAAAAAGAAAGGGCGGAACATGTAATGCTTGTTGACCTTGGGAGAAACGATGTCCGCATGGTCTGCGAAAGCGGTTCCGTGAAAGTTTCAGGGTTTATGAAAGTCCTGAAATATTCCCATGTCCAGCATATAGAAAGTACGGTTTCGGGAGTCCTCAGACCCGAGTGCGACCAGTTTGATGCCTTCAGGGCAATCTTTCCTGCAGGGACACTGTCAGGAGCTCCGAAAATCAGGGCAATGGAGATTATTTCCGAACTTGAAACGAATCCAAGGGGGATTTACGGAGGAGGAGTCGGATACTACAGCTGGAACGGGGATGCTGATTTTGCAATTGTAATAAGGACCCTTCTAATAAAAGGTAAAAAAGCTTCGGTACAGGCTGGGGCAGGAATTGTTGCAGACTCTGACCCTGCATATGAGTTCAGGG
>DUIO01000343.1 GCA_013330315.1 Methanosarcina sp.
TTTTCCAATCACTCCCCTGTTAATCCGTTAATCGGAGTTTTCAATTCCGAAAGATATGTTTTTTCAAGAATTTTCTTAATTCATCGGTTTATTTTCAACATGCAATCTGGAACCTTCAAATGTTTATTAACTGTTTAGGAGGCGTATTTTCCAGGGAGGTTCCTAACTGATTTTTCAGGAACAAATTTTATTTTCTTCCCATATGTAACAAATACTTTAATCTATTTATAACTTGTTGTTACGTATTTTAATTAAATGTATAATTAATATTAATAGATTTAACAAAAAAATTAAGAAAAATGGAAAAGATAAAGATTTATAAAAAGAGGCACTTCAGAAAGAAGACAATATCATAAATTGGAAATTTCATAAAAATAAAAATTGAAGTGATTCAAAAATAAAAATTTAAATTGGGAAATTATAAATCTGGAAAAAATACTGCTGGATATAGTTATTTTCAAACCATTTCTGCTTTTAAGACCATTTCCAGACCTTTATTCATTAATTCCTCTGCCCTTGCCTGGTTTTTTGCCTCAGCGAAAATTCGGAAAATAGGCTCGGTACCGGACGGGCGGATCAGGACCCAGCCGTCATCGTACCAGATCTTAACCCCATCAATGAGATCCGTTTTTAGCCCCATAATTGAGGTCTCATATTTGATCCTCCCCATAGTACCAACGATGTCCCTGGAAGGGGTCTTGGTCTTTGCATTGAAGTATACCGGAACACTTTTAGTTAATTCGGAAAGCTTTTTTCCTCCGGCGAGGATCTCCAGGATTTTGGCGCATGCCATTGCCCCATCACGGCAGTACTGATGTTTGGGGAAAATAAGGCCTCCATTGCCTTCGCCTCCGAAAATGGCGCTTACCTCCATCATTTTTCTGGCGACATTTATTGAGCCTACAGCCGTCCAGTAGAGTTCGACTCCCTGTTCTTTTGCGACGTCAGCCATGCGCTGTGAGGAACTTACGGGGGTGACTATAGGGCCTTTTTCCCGCTCAAGCATATATTTCGCCATCATGGAAAGCAAAACTTCTTCATTTACAAAATCCCCGTTTTCATCCATAAAGACAATCCTGTCTGCATCCCCGTCATGAGCTGCCCCGATGGCTGCTCCTGTCTTTTTAACAAGAGCCGAAAGTTCGGTCAGGGCTTCGGGAGTAGGCTCAGGGTTTCTCCAGGGAAAAGTCCCATCAGGTTGAGCCCCAAGAGTCAGGACTTCACAGCCCAGGTCTCTGAGAAGAAGAGGGAGGGTAAGGGAACCTGCTCCGCAGCCTGTGTCTACTACTACCTTAAACCTCCGGTTGCGTATGGATTCCACGTCCACTGCACGGACCACGTTTTTTATATAGTAATCGTTAGCTGACGGGTCAATCCTGAAACTTCCGGTTTTATTCCATGAAACCGTTGAGAATTTGCCTGAAAAATAGATATCTCNNTTTCCCCCTCTCTCGGAAATTCCGACCCGTCTCCTGCAATCAGTTTAATTCCGTTATATTCTCTGGGGTTATGAGACGCCGTAATAACGATCCCGGCATCGGCATAGTCACGCACGTAGTATTGAATGGAAGGAGTAGGGACAATCCCAACATCTATTACACTCAGCCCTGTTGCAAGAGCTCCGGCAATTGCTGCGGATTTCAGCATCTGGCCCGAAATTCGGGTATCACACCCTATTGCAACCGTACCTTTCGAGCCCATGTACGTGCCAAGGCTTTTGGCTAAATTAACTGCCATTTCGGGCGTCATATATTCGTTGGCAATACCACGTACACCATTAGTTCCGAATAATTCCATCTAAGATCTCCATCTCATTATTTGCGTCAAAATTATACTGTTTCAAAATTATACTGTATCAAAATTATACTATTATAAGTAAATTAGGTTCTAATTAGATTTATTGTTGTAACCGGACCTTGATAGGAAAATAAAGCTCCAGACCGGAGATATTTTCCAAATAAAGTAAACAGCTTTTGAAACAGTAAGGATATACAGCTTAGGAAAAAACCCCTATTAAGAATACCCCTATCCCCTCAGTTTGATTGCTTCAAAGCACCTGACTATAAGGCTGGAAAATACATATATCTTATTAGCTGAAACTCGTTATTAATGGACACTGAAAAGATCGAAATGATAAAAAAGGCTATTAAAGCCAGAGAAAGTGCAGTCATTGCATTTTCAGGGGGAGTAGATAGTTCAACTCTTGCAGCTCTAGCATTTGAAGAGCTTGGGGAAAGAGCCCTTGCAGTAACTATAGATTCTCCGCTTTTTCCAAGGCAGCAACTGGAAACAGCTGCTCAGACCGCATGTGAGATAGGAATTCAGCACAAAATTTTACCGTTTTCCCTGACAAGTGTACCTTATTTTTCTGCAAATACGATTAACAGGTGTTATTTCTGTAAAAAAGCTCTTCTTGAAACTCTCCTTGAGTTTGCAGAGAAAGCAGGATATAATGCCGTACTTGAAGGGACAAATGCTTCCGAAATAAAAGGGGAAAACCGTCCCGGATACAGAGCAATCGAAGAAGCAGGAGAAAGGATTTATTCTCCGTTTGTGGAGTTTAATGTCACAAAAAATGAAATAAGGGAAATTGCTGCCAACCTTTCTCTTTCGGCAGCCAGCAGGCCTTCTGCAGCTTGCCTTGCAACACGTATTGCTTACGGGCAGCCTATTACTCCTGAAGCTCTGGAGAAAATAGAAAAAGCAGAAGATTATCTTCTAACTCTGGGCTTTACGCAATTCAGGGTAAGGGTGCACTCAAACCTTGCCAGGATAGAGGTTACCGAGAGAGAATCTGAGGAAGCTCTCCGCCAAAAAGATAAAATTGCCAGATACCTCAAAAGCCTTGGATTTGATTATATAACCCTTGACCTTGAGGGTTTCCGGTCCGGAAGTATGGATGAGCCCTATATGAAGAAAAGGCTTGAAGAAAGAGAGGAGGCAGAAAGGAAATAAATAGAAAAGGGCAAATATTGAAGTAACCCGGTTAACCGGATAAGCCGTATCAACCCCAAAGCATTAACTGTTGCATACCAAAGCATTGATTGTTGTATAGCATGAAAGAAGTTCTAATTCGAAAAGCTGAAAAAGGAGACCTCCTCTCAATCCAGAGACTTCTGTCCACTTATTTTCTGGATATGGAAGAACTTGAACCTGAGGACTTTGTGCTGGCTGAGATGGAAGGAAAAGTAGTGGGATGCGCTGCACTTATCAGGAGTACGTCCGGAAAGGAAAATTTTTTTGAGGTTCATTCCATCGCAGTACATCCGAACCTTCGGGGAAAAGGTATCGGAACCAGGCTTATGGAATATCTTATAAATACTCTCGAAAGTCAGAACATCCCAGGAAGTTCTGTTTATGAGCTGTATGCAAGGACAACCTCGCCGGGTTTTTTTGGAAAACTTGGCTTTATAAAAGTGCAGGATGCTGAAAAACCAGTCCTCTGGACGGACTGCAAGGAATGCGAGCATTTTAAGAAATGTGCCCAGCATGCTATGAAATATTCTCGAATTTGACAAAAGAAGAAGTCAGAAACAGCCGGTAAGGTTAACGAAACATTATTTTATAGAAAAGCATAATGAAGCAGCTTATGCTCAGTCTTGGAATCGTTAATACATATGAAAAGATAAAAGTNNTCGGGAAGTTACCTGAAGATCCTTTATGAAAAAAACCATCTTTCAGTGTCCGATCTCCCCAAAAAGGGATTCCCATCTCATTTCGGAGAGATAGTTATTACTACCTCAAAGCCTGACCCGAAAAGGCAGGTAAAACCTGTAAAAATCGCCGAAGAAGCACTGAGTAACCGTTCATTTCTATTTCTGGTAGGCCTCGGGCATAAAGGGCTTCCAAAAGAGCTTTTTGAGAGAGGAAAACATCACCTTGATATCACCTCCAGAGGGCTTTCCCTTGAGACGTGCACCGCAATAGGAGCCATACCTGCACACCTTTCTGGGCTAATGGAAAATCTGGAGCATAAAAGGTAACTTCAAAAAGAACTCCGGAATAGAGCAAAAAAATATGTTCAACCACATTTGTTAAAAATTATGACGTAATTTAAAAAATTTCAAGGTAAATTAAAAAATATTCCGGAATAAATTTATATCACGAATTACAATTAATACATTGTTGTGGGTAAGAACAACGCCTGTTGCGCTGTTATGGGGTTTGCGGCCTGAAGGACTAAATCTGATCTGCATTCAGAGATTGTCTAAAAGGACCGGGAATTCCACCCGAGGAATTCACGAAAAGATTTGAGCTCTGACCTGCAGTGAAGTCTATGCTTTCGATAAAGAGCAATAGCCTGCCCTGACCGCAGGAATTTGTATCCGGAAGGGAACTTGTATCCGGAAGGAGCGAAATTCGAACCCGATATCCAGGCGCAGAAATTGAAGAGACAGGAGGAAAACTATGAGTGAGCTGAATAACGAAGACAGAAAAAGAGACGAATGTGGATACGGATACCATAAAGACAGGTATCACACCGTTGTAAAAGGCTGCACAGACAGCCTGGACACAGATGAATTAGACCTTTACCGCTTTATGATAGGCGGAATGCAGGGTAAATAACCTGCACAACCTTTTTTTATTTCTCATTCCTAGAAAAGAAGCATGTACGATGTATATGCGGTCCGTGAAGATTTTCCTGTTTTAAAAGAAGTTGTGTACCTTGACAGCACAGCGACCACACAGACTCCGGTCCCTGCAGTTGAAGCCATGGTCGAATACTTTTACAGGTACGCCGGTAACCATGGGAGAGGAGCGCACCGCCTTGCAAGGGAAACTACAAACCGGTATGAAGATGCAAGGGAAATCGTTGCCCGTTTTCTTAACGCAGACCCTTCAAAGACCGTATTTACGAAAAATACGACAGAAGGGATCAATCTTGTTGCAAATAGTTATCCCTGGGAAAAAGGGGACCATATTATTACAACTGCGCTTGAACATCATTCAAACCTCTTGCCATGGCTGCGCCTGCAAAAAATGGGAGTGAATATTACCCTTATAAACCCGAATCGCAAAGGCATGATTGACCCACAGGTACTGGAAAATGCTTTTACCGACAGGACAAAACTCATTGCCATAACTCATATT
>DUIO01000160.1 GCA_013330315.1 Methanosarcina sp.
GCCCGCTTCATATACATTTACTTGCGAATTTAAGGAAGCCCAAAAGATATTCCAGACGGGCACATCATAAACGCTGCTGTCTACGGCTATCATCTCAGAGAACGGTTTTTCAACTTTGAGTTCGGTGATATCAATATCCATTAATTCTTTCAGGGCATTCTCGGCGATGGTGATTGCCTCCTCTGGTGTAGAGATCTTAGTCTGCGTAGATTTCGTTTTATTTGTCTTTTCTTCCGTGACTATCTGGTCTTTGGCATTTTTAATTTCTCCTGCCATCTCAGTCATCAGAACATTTTTCTTTACGATATCCTCACCCTGTAAAGCCAGAGCCGTGGTACTGATACCTCCAACGATCATTACCGCTGTTAATACGGTTCCCAGGATTTTCTTTCCTTGACCTGAACTATTCTTTTTCATTTGTAATCCTCCTGCTGTATAAATTGATGTACTTTAGATTTGCGCAATGTCCTTTGTACATCTTCATTATAGAGAGTCAATATTGCAAAACTATCGCTTAGTTGTAAAGTAGTTGTAAATTTTATCGACTTTCATGGGTTATTGATACTAGAGGTCGGAAACGTTTTTCGGAANNCCCGCTGACACTGCTGATATTGATTTCTCCTTGATGAATCCGGACGATTTCCGAGCAGATGGCTAGCCCCAGTCCGTAACCATCATTGGCTTCTGATCGTGATTTGTCTGCCATAAAAAACGGTTCAAATACTTTGTTTAGATCTTTTTCCGGAATTCCCACACCCGCATCTTCTACTTGAATCAGTAACTTCTGCCCGTCGCAGAAAGTGCGTAGATTGATAGCGGAATTCTCTGTTGAGGCCTTGATGGAATTTCCAATTAAATTGCTTAAGAGTACCACAATGAGGTCTTTTTCAATCCTCGCTTCACAGGGCCGCACATCGAGACATAACGTCAGGTTCTTAGCCTTAAGTTTTGTATTTAAGATTTCTTTAACTTCACGACAGATTTCGGGGATAGACTCTCTTTGCAGGACTAATTCCTGCTTACCTAGCAGAATTAAATCCATCAGTTTGAAGGAAAGGCGTTCCAAACGTTTCCCTTCCTGGTAGATATGATCCAGAGCGTTCAGGAAGATTTTTTCCTGATATTTTGTAGTCCTTAAAAAATCGGCGTATCCGATAATCGAGGTTAGCGGGGTCTTGATTTCATGGGTCAGGTTTTCAATAAATCGTTGCTTCATGGCCGAATTTTTTTCCAGTTCCTCCACCTTAGTTTCTACGGCGGAGGACATAGAGTTAAAAGCCTCTTCCAGTACCCCGATTTCGTCAGAAGCAGTGATCTTCACTCTTTCACGGTAATCACCGCCTGCAATTTTTCGGGCAGACTCCGTCAGCTGGGAGATCGGCCTAGTCCAATATTGGGTCAGAAGGTATAAACCAAGGGCCAAAATCAAAGCCGTTACTAGATTGATCTTCAAAAGCAGCTGATACTGCTCGACCCTGGCTTGGTATACTTCTGATATATCTCGAATATAGGTCAGCTTGTAATTTTCCTTAGCGAGCGACAGCATATTGGTAACATAGAGAAAACTTTGCGTGCCGACATCGCGGATAATATATNNAAGCTCTTCCCGCTGCCCGGTAAACTCCAGGGGAAAATTCCGATAGATCACCTGGTTATTTTCATTAAGGACCTCGAGGTAAAAGCCTTTTTGATCGAGATAGCGGGTATAATCTTTAAAAGTTGAGCCCAGGATTCCAAGGATAAAGCTTTGATTGTACTGAAATTGGTCTCGATACAATTCATCGTTGGACTTTAGGGTTGAGTACAAAAGATAATGCTCCGTCAGTCCCCGCTCCACTTCTTTGACAAGGTTTTGGTTAAAATTATATTGAACTAGATAAAGGGCGATTATATTAAAAATCATTTCGAATAAAATAAATGACCCTAAAAAAATTTTTTGCCACAGTTTCATAGTGTACTCTCGAGCCGGTAGCCATATTTATAGACTGTCTTGATCTTCTCAGACCAATCTAGCTTTTTACGAAGCTTTTGGATGTGCATATCTACGGTTCTGGTTTCCCCAAAGTAATCGTAACTCCAGATATTCTCAAGGATCCTTTCTCTGGATAAGGCTTTATTACGATTACGAACTAATAATAATAAGAGCTCATATTCCTTAATGGCAAGCTCAATATTTTTGCCGTTCTTTTTGACGCTTCTTTCCTCCTGGTTAATTTCCAGATCTTCAAAGATAACGGTATTTTGTTCGCCGCCCCNNGCCAAGAGTTCCATTGCTTCAAAGGGCTTGACGATATAGTCCTCAGCTCCCATCTTCAGACCCTTGATTTTATCCAAGAGGGTATTGCGTGCCGTTAAAAAAATGACGGGAATTCCCAGTGGTTGTATTTTATCCATTAATTCAAAGCCGTCCTGATCCGGTAGCATGACATCTAGGAGAATCAAGTCAAAATGCTGTGCCTGGAGTACAGGCAGGACGTCTTTGCCATGATAAACTTGCGCGCTTTCATAGCCGGCAACCTCTAAATTAAGATAAAGCAAATTAGAGATCGCTT
>DUIO01000001.1 GCA_013330315.1 Methanosarcina sp.
GCCCGGATTAATACCATGTGCAATGCCCTGAACAACTGCTTTTGTTTTTCCGGTGGGTGAAAAATAGACTAATTTTACAGATTCCATTTTCATTTCATTTACTCCATTAATTGTGCATTAATTATATTGCTACTTGTTTTCACGGCATCCCCACTTTTTTGTTAAGTATTTATGTAATTCATCTCTCTCATAGGAAAGTGTAGCTTTCACGATTCTGCTTGGACCAATTTCATTAGAGGATGTAACTCTAAGCTATATTATAGCTATTGGTCATTAAATAACTAATGGTTAGTAAATAACTATTAGTTAGAATATATTTATTCCCTAGTGAAAAATATCAGACTGACAAAGACTAAAGTTTTTTTGAGATCCTATAATCNNATTAAAAAGGTCTGCGCTGCTGAAATATATCCATAGCACTGTTTTTTAGAAAATTGCCATGATTAAAATCAACCTTATTTTATAATATTTTCTTGATAAAAAATGTTCTTTAATATTACGCCAGGATTTATCCCAACAGTTTTTGAAAGTTTCTTTAACTGGAAATATTTTATTTATATAACTAATTTAATAGGGTGGAATATTTGTTGTAATAAAAGTTTATCCAAAAAGCCAAAAAGTCTAAGATTGTGCAAGCATAATACAAACCGAATTTTAAACTTCTTTAGAAAAAGTGTATGGTATTTTTTGTATGCTATTATCTGGAAATTCTATTAGTATTAAAATTTTCTCAATTTTATACGTCAAAAGATTATCTAAATAATTTTATAAAAACTATGTGAAAAATTTAAATAATTAATGTATCTATATTGAACTAACGGATAGGTAAACCTATTTGGATAGTGGGGTTTGAAGTATGAAAAGAATGGTCTGCATTCTTGCTATTCTCATTGCACTTGTTGCAGTGAGTGTTGAAAGCGTAAGCGCTGTACAGGTGCTGAACGCGGCAAATGGACATACCTATGAAATGGTCAGCTACGGTCCCATCACATTTGATGATGCCAAAACGGCGGCATCAGGAATGACTCTTGATGGTTTTACCTTTAATGGTCATCTGGCAACCATTTCTTCGGAGGAAGAAAATGCGTTTATTGTCAACGCATTCGAAGGTATCGATAAACNNCTGGCAGTGGGTTACCGGAGAGCCATGGGGTTATACAAATTGGAATGCCGGTGAGCCGAATAATATCCGGTATTCCGAATATGGATACGAGGATGCTGTCACCTATTGGGGAGAAGACGGTGTGTGGAATGATGCCCCCCATGGATGGAAATACGACAATGGTGGTTACATCGTTGAATATGATGGTAGGCAGGTCCTGATCGATATTAAACCCGGAAGCTTCCCCAATTCGATAAACATCGATTCCAATGGTGTAATTCCAGTGGCAATCTTAACTACCAGTGATTTCGACGCATCTGCAGTTGATCCTTTCACTGTTAACTTAGATGGTAGGACTGTTCGAGTTAAAGGTAAGAGTGGCAATGCCGGTTCGATGGAAGATGTGGATGGCGATGGGGATCTCGACTTGGTTGTCCAGATTATTGATGATGGCGTGTTTGTCATTGGAGACAGCACAGCAACATTAACAGCATCTACGTATGGAGGGGCTCAGGTCTTTGGGACAGATACTATTCGTATTGTCCCTCCAAACTGAAGGGTTTTACCCTTCAGTCATTTTTTAAATTCTAGAGTTTACCATACAGTATTACTTTCGCATTCCTTTTCCATTCTCTCCTTATTGTTTTCTGACTTATACCTATGAACAACGCCAAAAACAATCAAGGTTTTTCTGCTCGATGCATGGGCTCACCGTTTTATTGCCAACCGGAGATCCATGCATATACAGGTGTATTTTTTACAAGCATGCTCATTATATTAATAATTTAGACGTCCCTCTTACNNGATTACAGTTCTGGGAATCCTCATGCTGCCATAATTTTACTTTCTCAAAAAGCTTCCCCTGTATACATAACTCCGAAGCCTGTCCAAGGCGTGTAGAGAGTTCCTGAGTGACTACGAGGAAAATTGAATCTCACCTGCAGGACCGGTATATTTTGAGCTCAGGATTTTATTCTTTTGTAAAAAATCTTCTTTATTATTTCAGCCGTAAGAATGTACAGCCCTACTATGGCTACAATAATTATGATCACCGAAATCGGGAGAGGTTTGAAACCAAAAAGGGATGCAAAAGGAATAAATGGGAAGCAAAGTGTCAGGCCTCCTACCAGCAGGGTGGATACTAACAGGTATTTTCCGGGCCTGCTCCTGAAGAAGGGTTTTCTGCTCCTGATTACCAGGACTATCATGGATGCAGAAATAACGGATTCCACAAACCAGCCGGTCCTGAATTGCTCTGTCATACCTGGGAGGAGGAGGAACAGAACACCGAAGGTCAGATAGTCGAATACCGAACTGGTAATGCCAAATACTAGCATAAACTTGCGGATGAAACCTATATCCCATCTGCGAGGCTTTTCAACCATTTCCTTATCTACTGCATCCGTGGCTATGGTCATCTCCGGAAAATCGGTCAATAAATTGATTAACAGGATCTGTGTAGGCAGCAGGGGAAGGAAAGGCAAGAAAAGGGATGCTCCTGCCATGCTGAACATGTTCCCGAAGTTGGCACTGGTAGCCATAAAGACGTACTTCAGGGTATTGGCAAAGGTTTTCCGTCCTTCGTTTACTCCCTCAACAAGTGAATTAAGGCTTTTTTCCATCAGCACAATATCTGCAGCATCTTTGGCGACATCTGCAGCACTGTCAACCGAGATTCCTACATCTGCTGCGTGAAGAGCAGAAGCGTCATTAATGCCGTCTCCCATATATCCGACGACGTTTCCGTTTTTCTTGAGTGCAAGGATAATATGCTCTTTCTGGCTCGGCTCTACCTCAGCAAAGACATCAGTATCGATTACCTGCTTCATGAGGGCCTCGCTGCTCATCTTACCAAGTTCGCTTCCGGTTATAATCCTTGAGTCCTTAAGCCCTATTTCCCGACTGATATTGGCAGCCACAAACCTGTTGTCCCCTGTAATTACCTTCAGAGAAATTCCAAGTTTTTCCATGCTTTCTATCGTTTTTATAATGTCCGGCTTTGGCGGGTCAAATAAGAAGAGGAAACCGAGGAAGGTCATCCCTGTTTCCTGTTCCTTTTTGATAGTTTCCTGCCGGCCCATATCCCTGTACGCAACTCCTAGGGTTCGAAATCCCTTTTCGCTGAACTCCTCAAACTGCTGCTCGATTCGTTCCTTTAACCCGGAAATTTCTACGGATTTTCCAGGTTCAACCTCTGCCAGGGAGNNGCGCGGGAGCAAATTTCAAGAATATTCGAGAGTGCACCCTTGGTTATCATCAGGTTATTCTCGCTTTTTGAGACAAGAATACTTAACCGTTTACGTATGAAATCGTAAGGGATTTCGTCCAGTTTTTCATACAAAGTCAGATCAAATTTATTTTGTTCAAGGATTGCCCTGTCTATAGGGTTTTCAAAGCCTTTCTGGTAATAAGCATTGAGAATAGCATAAAGCAGGAGTTTTTCATTCTTTTCTCCATTGAGGTCCTGATAGGAATGGAGTTGCAGTTCTCCTTCGGTCAGAGTGCCAGTCTTGTCAGAGCAGAGCATATTCATGCTGCCGAGGTTTTCAATGGAAGCCAGCCTTTTGACAATCACCTTTTTTTGCGCCATCTCTCTTGCGCCGTGGGAAAGGTTAACACTTATAATTGCAGGCAGAAGCTGAGGGGTCAGCCCCACTGCAAGGGCCAGTGAGAAGAGTAAAGAGTCAAGGATTGAGCGCTGGAAATACACATTGATTGCGAAGATGGTTATTACCATCAGCATTGTAACTTCCATTAAAAAGTATCCGAAATGTGAAATTCCTTTTTCAAATTCCGTCTCAGGGGGCCTGAGTTTTAATCTGTCTGATATTTTTCCAAACTCAGTCTCCTTCCCTGTAGAAACTGCCAGCACTTTTCCAGTGCCGCTGATCACGCTGGTTCCCATCCAGAGTGAATTTGTGCGCTTCGCAAGCGGGGTTTCTGCTTTCAATACGCCGGCTGTTTTTTCTATGGGATATGTCTCTCCCGTCAGAGTCGATTCGTTAACAAAAAGGTCATTTGAGTCCAGAATAAGGCAGTCTGCAGGAATCATGTCTCCTGCATTGAGGATTATTATGTCTCCTGGCACGATCTCTTCCACAGAGATTTCTGTCTCTTTGCCGTCTCTGAGTACTGCAGCTTTTATTTGTACCGTTGCGAGCAATTTTTCAAAGGCATCAGCAGCTCCTTTTTCCTGCCAGAATCCAAGCAAACTGCTGACCAGGATAATAGACGCGATGATTATGGTGTCTGTCGGTTCGTGAAGAAAAAAAGCCAGTCCGGCTGCAAAAAGGAGGATAAGGGTAATCGGACTTTTGAATTGCGAAAACAGGAGTGTAAAAGTATCTGACCGTTT
>DUIO01000212.1 GCA_013330315.1 Methanosarcina sp.
TCTTTTATTCTTGGAAGCCCTCCTCCTTTTACGGATATTGCTTTTGAAAAAACAACTTAGGCATTAAACACAGAAGGGGTTAACCCCTTCTGTGAGCATTAAACACGGACGGGGTTAACCCTCCCCGAAAGAACTTTTATTATTTTATTATACGCTTCCTCTCTTGCTTTTCGGTGGTCATATTTATCATCGGGTGAAAACCCATATTCAATTGTGGAATCGTTAAGTTCTTTAATAGCAATTTTAAGGTGTTCCCTGGAACACGCATAACCAAAATCGTCTTCTGTAAAATATAATTTCATTTCTTCCTCCTTTTGTTTTAATACCTTACCATTCCCGCCGGAGCGGGAACGATGAAATATTAAACACAGACGGGGTCACGGCATTAAACAGTGGTGGGGTGGGCACTCTTAAACACGGATGGGGTGGGCTGTGATGGGAACCCACCCCGCCGAATCACCAACCGATCTGGATTTCCTTCCCACAGCCTGTCACCGTAAATCCGTTTTTTTTGTAATGCTCAATGACGGTATCTTTCAATTTTTCCGGCGTATGAACAGTGATTTTACCGGATATACGAAAATCATTACTAACCATCGTTTGAAAAAAGTTCGTTCTTTTACTGCATAGCGTTTCGATTATCGCCTGATCGATGTTTGCTAACAATTCCGCTAATGCTTCATCTTTCGTCATTTATCCTTCTCCTGTTGTTTTTTTCCCGCCGCTGATATACTTTGTAAAACAAGGTGAAAATATGCCACATGCTGAACCACAAAATATCCCGGCGGATCTACTCCGTCAATTGCTGAATGCTCAAAACCGCACAAACGAGTTATTAGAGATCCTCATCGCAATCCAGACCGATGATGACGATCCGGACGAAGAACCCCAAAATTGCTATCTCGACGGAACGCCAATCGATTGACGAAACAAAAAAAGCCTTTGAACACCCGTTTTGAGTGTCCAAAGGCTTTATTAATGCCGTCAACATTTTACGCCTGTTGCGGGCTATTCAGACTTTAAGAGCTTTTTCAGCGGTTAGGCGATTATTATAAAACGAGAGTCTTATTTAAAACGCTTGCTAGGGAGTCTTTAAAAAGCAACACCGCTTCCAGAGCCGATCCAGTTCGCTTGCACATATTTTTAGCGTTGCCCCTTGAATCGGAAACATTGAAAGAAACTTCGTAATCTTTAAACTTTTCCGTGTTAATCTCTGCTCTCCGATTCTTCACATTGAATAGCGAATTGTTCGCATATCTCCAGTCAATCCTTCCCGTGCGGATCTCTCCGTTCGGCAAAAAATCAAAGTTTCTCGGATCATGTATTGCGCCAAGTATAATTTTTTTATTGTTTCTTGCTATACCTGTTAACTGAATTGAAATGCTCATTTTTCCACCTCCAGTTTCTTTTTCAGCTGCTTCAGCCGCTTGATCCTGTTATTTTAAAATTATTAGATATATTTCGCCATTGTAAACATATGTCAACTCAATATAGTGTCACTGTGATTCTTTCACCTTTCACAATGATATAATTAGTGCCGGAATTACTAAAAATGCAACTGTATACGCGATGCCAGCGATTATTATATTTAATCATATACGATGTAGGTATTTTTTTACCATAACCTGATGCCGTGTACATCAATCCTGTCTGCTGATATGGTAACAATTTTTCTTTATACTCCACTCTTTCTGTTAAGAAGTTACCTTCTGAGTGAGTGCCGTGTTGTAAGTAAAATTCATATTCGTATGTAATCATTTTTCATTCTCCTTCAGTATCTTTTTTAGCCGTTTTATCCGGCTCTTTATCGCCGCAATCTTTCGTTCAAGAGCGGCTATTTCCACTATTTCTTCATTTGTCAAAATTTTCATCATTTTTTCTCCTCGCTTTCAAAGTTTTAACGTATTCTCTGAAAAGTTTTTTAGCCTCAGTCGCTGAATAGCCGATATAGTTTCGATGAACAAATTGCCCATCAACCATATCAGATATTTTTATACCACTATGTAATTTTTCTATTGTCATGCTATTTTTTCTCATTTTATTTACTCCCGTGAAAAATCCTTTCAGTTTTCATATCAAAAATCCATTATTATAAAAATTCCCGCTCTTTCCAGCAGTACCGTTCTGTCTCTTAATTCATCAATAAAATCAATATCTTCAAATTCTTCACTATCCATAATCCAGCCGTACTCATTTTTCAGATCCCCGTAACTGTATTCCGTCCACTCGCAACAAATCGCCACTGGATCAAATTCTAGGTTTTCTTCTAAATCATTATAATAGTTAAAAATTTCACTCAATGCGGCATCGGAAAACTGGCTTGTTCTCACTTCCTTAAATCTTTTGATAAAAAGCTCTTCTGTCATTTTTTCAACTATCGCCATTATTGCACCTCTCTTTTTTAATACTTTACCAGTTACTACCATTGTCCGTTAATTTTATCCGGCTCAAATTCTTCACCAAATCTGTCAGCATGAGTTTTACAATAAGCGTTATAAAATTCCTGTTCGCCGCATGGAGCTAAGTCCATGTGTAATTCATTGCGTAATCCATCATCCATAATGTTCATTGCCGCTTCAAAATCTACTTTTTTGCCATATCGGTTGATAACATAGACTTTCATATCCTTTCTCCTTCTGCCGTAAATTCGTATTCGTTTG
>DUIO01000164.1 GCA_013330315.1 Methanosarcina sp.
TCTTTAATCTGTCCCAGATTTGACCCAACTTTTTTCGCTCTTATATTATTGGTTTTATACATGTAATCCTCCAGTTTTAATTCTCCATTCTTCGCCGAACTGTGTACTTTTTTCTTAAAATATCGGTCCCGTCCTTTTAAAGAGTCACCAAATTTCTTCTTTATTGAACAGTCGTCATCTATTTATTTTATTTAAATAAGTAATTCGGGCTATATTTATACAGAATTCCGGCTCTTTATATCTTTTAAGAGATTTTAGTTAAGTTCTTTGCCCCATTCTTGCCACTAAATGTGGAAGTACTAAAATAATTGGATGCAAATATAAATCGTAGTGGTAAGTATATTAAGTTTGTTGAAATTAACCGGGAAGCATTTCGGTTTGTATCTGGGCTTTAATTTTTTGTTTTTCACACATATTTTGGAATTAATCTTAATGCAGTAAAAGGCACTGTGAGAGAGGATCTCCCGGTTCTTGTGCACAGAGATTTTCAGGATAGGAATAGCAACCGTATTGCAAATAAATTGAAAAATTATGCTCAACAAAAAGACATTACGGTTATAAGTAAGGAAGCTTCTGTTACAGAAATCCCCTTTTTGAAAAGCGTAGCTATCGTTAAAAAAATAAAGTAAGTTGATGCATTTATTTAATATCTGACTGGATTGGAACCATAGCGTGAACCGGTTCTTTTTTCTTCCTTTTCCTCTGTTTTATGCCAGCCGCATAGAATACAGTGTTCCTGGTGTGCGAGGTGTTTGACAATGCAAGCAAGCCCTATAATGGCCAATACATAACCCACTATTTCCATAAATTTACTCATATTATTCCCTCCAGTCTATTATTGTATCTTATTGTTTATTAAGATAAGCAAACAAATAGAAAGCAGTCATTATACTGCAAGACAGTAAACATAAATAATACCAATGAAAGGGTCCGGATATGGACCATTTATTTAAATTACAGTATTATAATAAAAAAATGACATTAATACACTTTTTACAGAATGTGGGTATCGTTGATATATTTGGGACCAGTTAATCTCAGATTGGTTAGTAAATTTCAGATTGTCTTATCTCAAATTATTTGATCTTGGACCAGTTAATAAATAGCAGGCTAAAACCTATGGCTACGACTGATCCTGCCGTGTTACTCTATTTAATTTTTGGATTCCTGCCTGGTTTATCCCCGGTTGTCCGTTAACATGGAATTCTAACACTGTTCTATTGAATCTGATCGTATCTGATTGTATTTGATGAATCTAATCGTATCTGGTGAATCTAACCGGATCTGATTAAATTTTAGTATTTGATTATTCTGATTGGGTCTATTTTACAGAAAGCTATTTTATAGGGGATCCTCCCCTACAAGCAAAACAATTTTTCCGCGAGTATGGCGACTCTCACTCATTTCATGTGCTTTCTGTGCATCCGAAAGAGGCAGTATGTTTGTTACGACTGGCTTGACTTTCATTTCATCGATGACCTCTGATATCCGGGCAAGCTCTTTTCCATCGGCTCTGGTTATGAGGGTTTGTGCATGTACGCCATGTTCTTCTGCAGCTCCTTCAGAGATACCTTCTACGGTGCTTACCAGGAATCCACCGGGCTTCAATACTCCCCATGATCTATCGAAGGTATCTCCCCCTACCGTATCCAGCACTACATCCATATTGCAGACGATTTCCTCAAAACGCTGGTTTGTATAGTTTATTACTGCATCTGCGCCTATACTTTTTAAGAACTCTACGTTAGTGCCTGAAGCTGTAGCTACGACAAACGCTCCTTTCCATTTGGCAAACTGAACTGCAAAGGTTCCTACTCCGCCTGCAGCGCCGTGGATAAGAACCGACTGTCCTTTCTCCAGTCCGGCAATATCGAAAAGAGCCTGCCAGGCGGCGAGTCCTGCAGTAGGGATTGCCGCACTTTCGACAAACCCTATGCTTCCGGGCTTTCTTGCTACCTGATTAGAGTCTACAACCGTATATTCGGCATAGCCGCCATCCCCCATAGAGAGCTTGGCGAAGACTTCTTCTTCAGGCTGGAAGAAGACTCCTCCCTGGCCCAGAGAATCTACAACACCTGCAACATCCAATCCTATAACCATTGGAAGAGGAAGTTTGCCCACAAGGCCTTTGCGCATCTTCCAATCCATAGGGTTGACCCCGGCTGCAATGATTCGAATCCTTATCTCCCCCGGGCCTGGCTGAGGTTCAGGGATATCTTCGTACTTCAGAACCTCCGGTCCGCCAAACTCATGAATCCTTACTGCTTTCATATATTTTCCTCAAGAAAAGTTTATTTACAGAAAAACTTATTTTAAATGTTTACAATTATTCTATTTTATCAGAAATATCTATTTTTATCTGTCTTACTGCAAGAACCTGGGTCGAAATTAGCGGCTTTGGGTCCCCATTTATTCCATAACCTGAAAATTCGTCCATGCAGCATACATGCTTTATCTTACTTTTTATGCATTTTTTCAGGCTCATTTTGCGGAGCGTGTTTATCCACTCCCTGTATTTCCAGTAATTTTTGTACAACTCGACAGGTACTCCTGGTTTACGAAATAGTCAAAATTATCAATTACACCGTCACTGTATGTCTCGTCATCACCAGAGATGCCTATTTCCCCTTCCCCCAAATCTTCCGGTAAATCTGCTGATGCGGAACCTGAACTCTCGATATGTTTTATCCAGTGAACATTCGCAGCCGGAAGTGCAAGAAATAAAAAAAATATCAATAGCAGCAAAGCTTTCCTATCCTTCAAATTAACTCCCCACTATCTATTTATATTCTGATTATTCTATTTTAATTTTCCCTGTTTTTACAAAAACATTAAAAACTTTATGCCTGTAACTTTTTTATGTCAATAATATTTTTCTTATGTCAATCTATGAAACATGCCATCTATGAAATTTAATTAAATTATCTGAACTCCATAGCATAATGAACCCATATCTACTTCTAACATCAGCCACCTTGCAAGCTCAAATTTAATTGACCTCTTTAGTTATTGATTCATTCTATTTATTGTCATTTTTTCATGTTTAATGTAATCCACATGTATTATTTTACTAATTGTGAGGTTAAATACTAAAAGTTAGCAAAAAATAGTTTAAAATTTGTGGAAAATAGAGCAATTGAAGGAACACTCTCTAACTGTTGAGTTAATTTTATATAACTGTACCATTTTTTTACATATTAATTAAATTTCAAATCTTGAGTCTCTCGGCTTAAAATATTGTTTTTTTATTCCCGAGAGCAGTGAAGTAGTTCTGCTAATAAACTTGGTATTAATCAATTGATAAAATGGGTACTATTAAAATCAAAAATTTAAGGGAATAATCGGCTTCATTTCGGATCTCCAAATTAATATATATCCAAAGTCTGAAGT
>DUIO01000174.1 GCA_013330315.1 Methanosarcina sp.
TTATTAGTAAACGGAAGTCCGCACGAGGAAGGCTGTACCTATACTGCTCTTTCAGAAGTAGCAAAGACCTTGAACGAAGAAGGAATTGACACAGAAATTTTTTGGATAGGAAAAAAGCCTCTTACCGGGTGCACTGCCTGCAAGAGCTGCGCCAAAACAGGGCTCTGCGCATTTAATGACCGTGCCAACGATTTTCTTGATATTGCCAGAGATGCCGATGGATTTATTTTCGGTTCTCCGGTGCATTATGCAGCCGCAGCTGGTGCGATTACATCTTTTATGGACTGCGTTTTCTATGCTGACCTGCAGGGAGGAAGGCAATCTTTTTACCTGAAACCAGTGGCAGCAGTTGTTTCTGCAAGGAGAGCAGGGACGACAGCCGCACTTGACCAGCTTAATAAATATTTCACCATTTCGGAGATGCCCATAATTTCTTCCCGATACTGGAATATGGTTCATGGAGCAAAGCCGGAAGATGTAAAAAAAGACCTGGAAGGACTGCAGATCATGCGTGTGCTTGCACGGAATATGGCATGGTTCCTGAAGTGCAAGGAGGCTGGCATGAAGGCTGGCATACATCTCCCTATGAAGGAAAAAAGCATTTATACAAATTTTATTCGGGAATAATCATCATCTATCATCATCTGGTATTTTTGGATGTTAATGAGCAAAAAGAAATAGAGGGGCAAAAATGACCAATTTAAAAGAAGAGAAATGCCTGATAGCCTATTTTTCACGTGAAGGGAATAACTATGTCAGCGGAAAGATCGTGAATTTGCCTGTTGGTAACACAAAAGTAGTAGCCGACATGATCCGGGAAATGACAGGAGGCGATGTTTTCCGTATTGATACAGTAAGGTCTTATCCCAGGGATTATACTGCAACCACCAACGTGGCAAAAAAAGAATTGAATGACAATGCCAGACCGGAGCTTTCCAGCCATGTAGAAAATATGGCCTCTTATAATGTGATTTTCCTGGGTTATCCTAGCTGGTGGGGAACGATGCCGATGCCGGTGTTTACATTCCTGGAAGAATATGATTTTTCCGGAAAAACTATAGTTCCATTCTGTACACATGAAGGAAGCGGATTAGGCCGCAGCGAAAATGATATTGCAAAACTTTGTCCGAAAGCAACACTTTTGAAAGGACTAGCTATTCAAGGCTCTCGTGTAAGCGCTGCAAAAAATGATGTTGCGGATTGGTTGAATAAAACTGGCATTATTGGATGAACAGTTTTTATTGGTACTCAAAAAACGATAAGATGGAGGATCAGACAAGTGAGTAAAAAAGTATTGATACTGTCTGCCAGCCCGAGGAAAGGCGGAAACTCTGACCTGTTGTGCGACCAGTTTATGCTTGGAGCAAAAGAAGCAGGCAATCAGACGGAAAAGATCTTTTTGAGAGATAAAACGATCAATTACTGCACAGGATGCGGAACCTGTTTTAATATGGAAAAGGGCTGTCCCCAGGAAGACGATATGCCTGAAGTCCTGGAAAAAATGATTGCTGCAGACGTGATTGTAATGGCAACGCCGGTGTACTTTTACACGATGAACGGCCAAATGAAAACTCTAATTGACCGCACCTGTTCCCTTTACACAGAAGTCAGCGATAAGGATTTTTATTTTATTGCAACGGCAGCCGACGATAGTAAGCAGGCAATGGAGAGAACATTTGAAGGATTCCGGGGATTTACTTCCTGCCTTGAAGGAGCAAACGAAAAAGGTGCTATCTATGGAACAGGTGCCTGGAACATTGGAGACATCAAAGGAAGCAAAGCAATGGAACAGGCATACGAAATGGGACAAGCGGTCTGATTCGGAAGATAGGATATAATGAGCAGAGCTGGATCATACGAGCAGAGATTTAAAGAATTATCCGGAGATATCTAACTGAAAACTAATTTTTTACTCCTTGCGTGAGTGATTAGTCAATCATAACATATATATACTTGAAATCCTATTCGTTAATGACTGTTCAGTCAGTCAGTGACGATGCTATTGATATAATTATAATATTCAGGAATTCAGGAGAATTAAAAATGTCGGGAAATATGGAATCTAAAAATGAATCTGGTGGGAAAACTTTTGAACTCAGTGAAAAGGTAACTGTAGAAAAAGTATCCTATAAAAACAGGTACGGAATTACCGTTGCAGCAGACATGTACCTGTCAAAGGACATAGATACGTCTAAAAAACATCCGGCAATTGTTATTGGAACGCCTTACGGAGGTGTAAAAGAGCAGGGTGCTGGTATTTATGCGCAGAATATGGCAGAAAGGGGATTTGTTGCCATTGCGTTCGATGAATCTTTTAATGGCGAAAGCAGTGGTGAACCAAGACATACCTCGTCTCCGGATATATTTGTTGAAGATTTTAGTGCAGGAGTAGACTTTTTGGGGACACGTCCTTTTGTGGACAGAAATAGAATAGGCGCCATCGGTATCTGTGGAAGTGGCGGATTTGCCGTTACTGCAGCACAGGTTGATCCCCGTATCAAAGCCATTGCCACTGCAAGTATGTACGATATGAGCAGAGTAATGCGAAAAGGCTGGGAAGATTCAATGACTGATGAACAGCGTACTCAAATTTTTGTGCAGCTGGGTGAACAGCGTTGGAAAGACTTTGAAAATGGTACTCCAGAAGTGCCTATGGGTTTCCCAAGTGAACCAGCTGATTCAATTCCAGAAGGATTAGATCCAATCTCAAGTGAGTTTTTTGAATATTACGCAATGGAACGCGGACATCATCCTAATTCAATTGGTGCATTTACTATAACGAGTAGCATGTCTTTCATGAATTTCCCACTGATGAACTATATTAATACTATTTCACCACGGCCAATTTTGTTCATCATCGGTGAAAATGCACACTCCAGGTATTTCAGTGAAGATGCCTATAAAATGGCTGCTGAACCCAAAGAACTCTACATTGTTCCGGGAGCAAGACATATTGACCTGTACGACAGGACCGATATGATTCCGTTTGACAAATTAGAATCATTCTTTGCAAAATATCTAGGTAAATAAAATGAGCAGAGCAGTATTCTACGAACCGAAATTTGAACAGTTATCTGAAAGTTACAGGGCGGAAACTTATTTTTGGCCTCGCCTGTGAGCGATTAGTCAATCATAATGCAGCTAAACAATTCAAAAATTCAGGAGAATTAAAAATGCTTTACAGAAAAATGCCTAAAAATGGAGACGAACTTGCTATACTCGGATTCGGATGCATGCGTCTCGCTTCAAAAGAAGACGGTAGTATAGACGAAGAAAGGGCCACCAGGCAGGTACGCTNNCATATCGACTATTATCTCATACATGCCCTGGTTGGCGACCTGTGGGAGAATGTTGAAAAGCTCGGTGTGGTGGATTTCCTTGATAAGGCTAAAGCTGACGGCCGCATCAGGAATGCAGGTTTCTCCTTCCATGGAGCGTCAGAAGATTTTAACCGCATCGTAGATGCTTATGACTGGGACTTTTGCCAGATCCAGTACAATATTCTGGATGAAAAGAACCAGGCAGGGAAAAAGGGTCTGGAATATGCAGCTTCAAAAGGTCTTGGTGTTGTAATTATGGAGCCTCTTCGAGGAGGGAACCTTATAAAGAACGTGCCTAAGGCTGTAAAGGGTATCTGGGACGAAGCTCCGGTAAAGAGGTCACCTGTAGAATGGGCTCTTCGCTGGGTATGGAACCATCCGGAAGTTACGGTTGTTCTCTCCGGCATGAATGAAGAGGCACATATTGAAGAAAATCTTAGAATTGCAGGTGAAGCTCTTCCTGATTCACTCACAGAAACCGAACTGCAGCTAGTAAAAAGAGTTGAGAACAAGTACCGTGAATTAATGAAAGTTGGATGTACCGGCTGCCAGTACTGCATGCCCTGTCCGGCTGGCGTGAATATTCCACTCTGTTTCGAGGAGTATAACAATCTGTCTCTGGTCGATAATCCAGATACTGCACGGTTTATGTATGCAGCACGACTGGGCGGTGCTGTCGGTATTGGGGAACCCGAGTTTGCATCCCAGTGTGTCCAGTGCGGACAGTGCCTTGAAAAATGTCCCCAGCACATTGACATACCAACGATGCTCGAATCCGTTGTGGAAGAACTTGAAGGACCCGACTTTGAGCAGAGAGTTTCCATGGCAAGGGAGATGTTCAAGCGGACTTAAAAGCGGAAATTATCTGCCTACAAAAAGACAACAAGGAAGAAGGGATAATGAAAGATTCTATTGGTCTGCATGGAATGGAATGCCAGTAATCGATAGAGATTATGAGGGGTTAAGACAATGAAAAATGTAATTGTAGTCATTGGTGCAGGGTCAATAGGTCAGGCAATCGCACGTCGTGTGAGCGCAGGAAAACATGTATTTTTGGCAGACATAAAGAAGGAGAATGCTGATGCTGCAGCAGAAGTCATGATGGATGCCGGGTTTGAGGTAAATACAGCAACAGTAGACATATCATCACGTGAGTCTATTCATGCATTGGTCCAGAAAGCGACTACTATTGGAGACATTACTGGTATAGTCCTTGCAGCAGGAGTATCTCCATCGCAGGCATCACCAGATATGATCTTAAAAGTGGACCTCTATGGTACTGCTGTAGTGCTGGAAGAATTTGGTAATGTTATTGCCCAGGGCGGAACCGGCATTGTCATCTCTTCGCAATCAGGGCATAGGCTTCCACCTCTTTCTGTAGAGATGAACAAGGAACTGGCCACTACCCCAGCTGAAGAATTGCTGGATCTTCAGATGCTGCAACCTGGCCAGATTAAGGATTCACTTCATGCTTATCAGATATCTAAACGTGCAAATTCTCTACGGGTGATGACTGAGGCAGTGCGCTGGGGTAAACGAGGTGCAAGGATTAACGCCATAAGCCCAGGTATAATCTTCACACCACTTGCCAGAGACGAGCTGAAAGGTCCACGTGGAGATGGATATAGAGGTATGATTGAAGTATCTGCATCAGGTCGCGGAGGTACTCCTGATGAAGTTGGAGCTGTTGCTGCTTTATTAATGGGACCTGAAGGTACATTTATCACTGGCAGTGACTTTCTCATGGATGGTGGAGTGACAGCTGCCTACTGGTATGGTGAACTTGCACAGAAATAATAAAATGAAATCAACTGCTGAAACCGAAATTTTGAACTTTCCACTGGAGAAATTCAAATAGAAAACAACAAGACAATATTACAAATTTAGTGATTTATTTTAAATTTAGTGATTTATTGCAAATTTAGTGATTTATTTGATGATTGAGCAAAAAGAGGCTTTGGTAAAATGCTATGGTAATGCTGCTTTATCAGTTGAAAAAGCCAAATTTGCTGTAAAGGAGGCAGTGTTTTTTACATAAAATATACTGAAGTTTATGTTAAAAAATACCGAATGGACGCTGGTGATTCTTCACACAACTTCAGGGGGATTATGAGTACTAAAGCAGAATCATTGGACATTGAACTGACAAGTATAGGAAGACCTCCGACTAAAAATTAATTTTTCACGGTACCGTGAGTGATTAGTCAATCAAAGCACATATATACCAGGAACATGATATATAAATGACTGTTCAGTCAGTCAATGGCACTACTATCTGATACAATTCACTATTTAAGGGGAACTAAAAATGATTTACAGAAAAATGCCAAAGAACGGAGACGAGCTTTCGATACTTGGATTCGGATGTATGCGCCTTCCGGTAAAAGAAGACGGTAGTATAGATGAAGAAAGAGCCACGAGACAGGTACGCTACGCAATCGACCGGGGAGTAAACTATGTTGATACTGCCTGGCCCTATCACATGGGAGAGAGCGAGCCTTTCCTGGGCCGTGCTCTCGGTGAAGGGTACCGCGAAAAAGTGAAACTCGCAACAAAACTTCCCTGCTGGATGGTGGAAAACAGGGAGGATATGGACAAAATTCTCAATGCCCAGCTTGAGAGACTTAAAACAGACCATATTGATTACTACCTGCTTCACAATCTTTCAGGAGAAACATGGGACAAAATAGAAGCTCTTGGTGTTATAGATTTCATTGAGAAAGCAAAAAACGACGGAAGAATTGTTAATGCAGGTTTCTCCTTTCATGGATTAGCCAGCGATTTTAAGAGAATCGTAGACGCATACCCATGGACTTTCTGTCAGATTCAGTACAATTTCATGGACGAAAAACATCAGGCTGGAACTGAAGGACTTAAATACGCAGCTTCAAAGGGACTGGGGGTTATAATCATGGAACCTCTGCGAGGAGGAAACCTTGCCAGGACAGTCCCACCTGCTATCGAAACTCTCTGGGGTGAAGCCTCTGTAAAACGCACTCCAGTAGAATGGGCTCTTCGCTGGGTATGGAATCACCCTGAAGTTACTGTCATGCTTTCAGGGATGAACGAGGAAGCGCACATAGAGGAAAACCTGAAGATCGCAAATGAAGCTTCTCCGAATTCCCTGACAGAAGCTGAATTACAGCTTGTCAGTAAAGTTGAGCAAAAGTACCGTCAGATTATGAAAGTTGGCTGTACGGGCTGCCAGTATTGTATGCCCTGTCCCTCAGGAGTTAATATACCTGAATGTTTCAATATTTACAATCACCTGAGCACGTTTGGCAATGCAGATGATGCAACTTTCATGTATGTAGGACTGTTGAGTGGAGCCATTTCAGGTGGAAAACCGGAAATGGCATCCCAGTGCGTACAATGTGGACAGTGCCTTGAAAAATGTCCTCAGCACATTGATATTCCAACAATCCTTGAATCCGTTGCAGAAGAACTTGAAGGATCTGATCTGGAGGAGAAGATTGCCGTGATAAAACAGATGATGACCAGGCAGGTTTAAAAGCGAGAAATTAGGAGTGTCAAAAAAGCGCATGAAATTTCTAAATAGCAGGCACAAAAAATGAAATTACTTGAAAACTTTCATGCCAAATAAATGAAGATATTGTTTAAGCTGATTTATATCAAGAGATTAAACAATATCTCCTTTTTCCGCTGCTTATTTTTAAATTCAGCTGATAGTTGAATTAATCATACTCACTTAGCAGTTAATTTACTCATCCAGCTTTAGAATTTCGAATTTTACCTCAATTACAAAGCAATAACCCAAAATTATAAAAATCAAATATGTACGAGTATAGCACTAAACTCTAAAAGCCTCCAAGCTAATAACTATTGCTTAATAGCTAGTATTTAATCTGTTTATTACTAAAGCATTCAACTTTTCTCAATTAAGGGTGGCACATGGATCTTAACGATATATTGAAGGCTGTTAAAGAAGGAAAAATTGACCTTGAAACTGCAGAACATCAGGTCCGTAGTTTGGGATTTGTTTCCTATTCGAATATCGCAAAACTTGATTCTCATAGAAAAAGTAGAACCGGAGTAATCGAGGCTATTCTTGCTGACTGCAAAGAGCCTGAAGATGTAGTGGAGATGGCTAAGATAATGGCAGGTGAAAGCAAAAGGGCTCTTATTACCCGTGTTACCCCCTTGCATCTTGAGGCCTTAAAGAAAGCTTTTAGTCCTGATAGGCTTGAATGGAACAGCCGGGCGCGCACAGTGGTTATCCATAACGGCACTCCTGCTCCTCGCACAGGAGGGGTTGTTGGAGTAATATCCGCAGGTACGGCAGATATTCCGGCTGCAGAGGAAGCCAGAGTTATTGCTTCCGAAATGGGCTGTGAAACTATTGCCGTATACGATGTAGGAGTTGCCGGAATTCACAGGCTGATTCCTGAACTCCAGAAACTCAAACTCAAAAACCCCGGGGCAATCGTTGTTGCAGCCGGAAGAGAGGGTACACTCCCAACTATAGTCTCAGGGCTTGTCGACGTGCCGGTAATAGGGCTTCCTGTTTCCACAGGTTATGGTGCAGGCGGTGGGGGAAAAGCAGCTCTGCTGTCAATGCTGCAATCCTGCTCGACCCTGGCAGTGGTAAATATTGATGCGGGATTTGTTGCAGGGGCTTACGCAGCAAGGATTGCCAATATGATTGCTGCTGCCGGATCCGGAAAAGTAACTGAGGAAAAAGAACCGGGAGATAAACAGGTAGAATTATGATCTACGCGGAATGATGAATTATGGATAAATTTAAACGTAATGTTCAGGGAGAAACTTTATGAAATCACTGGTTTTTAATCCTTTCTCAGGTGCAGCAGGGGATATGATTCTTGGGTGTGCTCTTGACCTCGGAGCTAACAGGGAGGCGGTAAAGGAACTTGTCGAGGCTTCGGCACCGATATCCATGGATATCAGGGAAGTTGTAAAAAAAGGAATCAAGGCCCTTGATGTCCGAATAAATGTGCCTGAAAAAGAGCATGTGCGAACGTACCCTGAAATCGTGGACCTTGTAAAGGCTGCAAAACTACCTCATAAGGTAGAGGTAAGTGCCCTTAATATTTTTTTGAAAATGGCAGAAGCCGAGGCCGCAGTTCACGGTCAGCCTGACCTTGAAAAACTTCATTTCCATGAGGTGGGGCAGAGTGATGCTCTTGCTGATGTTATAGGTTCTTCTGCAGCCATCCATTCCCTTAACTGTGATTCTATTTACTGCACCCCCATCAGTGTTGGAGGAGGAACAATAGAATGTGCTCACGGGACCTTGCCTGTGCCGGCTCCTGCAACCCTTGAGATTCTCAGGAGAGGAAAGCTCTATTTCAGGGGAGGAAATGTGAATAAGGAACTTCTTACCCCTACTGGTGCTGCAATTCTTTCACATTTTGCAAAGCCTGTTGAAACTTTTCCTCAGGGCAGGGCGGTTACTATTGGGTATGGAGCAGGAGATGCCGAGCTTCAGGGTCCCAATGTGCTCCAGGGGGTAATTCTCGAACCGGACTCCCATCTGATTCCGGATATAATCGAGGTTCTTGAGACCAACGCCGATGATGTAAGCGGTGAAGTCCTGGGCAACCTGTTCGAAGAACTGCTTTCTATGGGGGCCAGGGATGTCGCAATTATACCCGCAACTATGAAAAAAGGAAGGCCTGCCCATATTATCAAGGTCATTGCAAAGCCTGAAGACAGCGCAAAACTCGCCCGGAAGATCATTGTAGAAACGGGGTCACTTGGAGTCCGGGTTATGCCTGCCCGACACAGGTTAATGGCTGCCCGGAATATTGAAAAGATAAAAATAGAGCTGGAAGGTCAGGAATTTGAGACTTCGGTCAAAATTGCCAGAGATTCGGAAGGAGTTCTGCTCAATATCTCTGCTGAGTTTGAGGACTGCAAAAAAATCGCAAAAGCCAGCGGAATTCCTGTAAAAGAGGTTATGCGCAGGGCAGAAGAGGCTGCAAGAAAACTTTTTTCCTGACATTACCTGAGCTGCCTGAAAAAACAGTTTCTCAGGCAATTTTGAAATAGAAATGGAAAAATTTAGAAAATAGATTCAAAATAAGAACTTTAATAAAAGACTTTTGAGAAAAGCAAAGAATTCTAAGAAAAGTAAAAGCCGGATTTTCGGACTTTTTACTTCTCATTCTTATTCTTTACTATTTTTTTCTGATTTTTTGCCTGAGCTCAGAGCTTACCCATTGCGTGCAGGAGTTCTGCATTCAGGACACTCGCACCCGCAGCACCGCGGATTGTGTTGTGCCCCATTGCAATGTAGCGGATCCCTTCTCTGATCCTGCCTACTGAAACGCTCATACCTTTTCCCATATTGCGGTCAAGGCGAGGCTGGGGTCTGTCTACTTCATCCCGTACTATCAGGGATTTAGCAGGCTCTGAGGGTAGTTCTCCAAGTTTTGGATCGAACTTCAGGAAGGCTTCCCTTACTTCTTCAGGCGTGGGTTTGTCTCTCATTCCTGCCCATATCGCTTCCGTGTGCCCGTCAACTACAGGGACTCTGTTACAGGAAGCGCTGACCTGTATGTCTGCAGGCACTATTTCAGAGCCGTTGAATTCCCCTAGGAGCTTTAAGGTTTCAGTCTCAATCTTCTTTTCTTCGCTTCCTATGTAAGGAATGATATTGTCATAGATTGCCATGGCTGAAACGCCGGAAAAACCTGCTCCGGAAATCGCCTGCATTGTGGCTACCTGCACGGTTTCGAGCCCAAACTGCATGAGGGGCTTTAAGGTAATTGTCATGACAATTGTGGAGCAGTTAGGGTTTGTNNGTGTTCGGGGTTTACTTCTGGAATTACCAGGGGAATATCTTTTTCCATCCTGTAGGACGATGCGTTGCTTGCAACTGCAAACCCGGCTTTTGCAAACTCGGGTTCCACTGTAACGGCAAGCTCTGCTGGAAGAGCCGAAAAAACTACATCCGCATCAACGGCTTTAGGGTCTACAGGAACAACCTCTATATTTTCGACACTTTCCGGCATTGCTGTATCCAGCTTCCAGCCTGCTGCTTCTCTATACGTTTTGCCGGCGCTCCTTTCGGATGCTGCAAGGGCTGTTATCTCAAACCATGGGTGGTTTGCAAGTGCTTCTACAAATCTCTGCCCTACAGCGCCAGTGGCGCCTAATATTCCCGCTTTAACTGCTGCCATCTAAAAAGTTGCCTCCGGAGAGATAAAAAATGATTTGATAAAAGGGAAAAAGAAAAGAATGGAATAAAAAGTTATTCCATCTCGATCTCTGTTTTTTATTCCTGTACTTTAATTGCCTGGTTCGGGCATGCCTCTTCACATGCACCGCACTCTACACATTCATCCTGGTCAACAACTGCAATTCCCTTTTCTTCATCGAGGGTGATTGCTTCAGAGGGACATTCATCGACACAGGTTCCGCATCCAGAACATTCATCTGCGTTAACTAATGCTGGCATATTTTTTCACACTCCTTTTGATTTGCTCGATATGTACCAGGAAATTATATCGGGGCGTTTTTGAAACTTCCATAGAATATCGAAAAAATTGATCATAACGCCATTATTCAAATAACCATAAAAACTTATCGTTTTTTAGCAAAAAGCAATTTTCAAGAATCGGAAGGAGCTAAGGCTTACGCTTCTAAAATTTGTGTTTTGAAAGTATGAAAAAATAAGAGAGAATATGAAAAAACATATATTTTAACACACGGAATCATGCATCGAAATTCCGGAATCGGTAAGGCGGTACATTCCTTCTTCAAACTTAAGGAACCCTTCTTTGATCAGGAAATCCATATGAAACTTAAAGAAGAAATCATTTAGCCCCGATTCTTCCTTTAACTGTTCTTCGTTTTTCCCGAAAATACCTATTATTCGAAGCAACTTCCTTCTTGCAGGGTTTATGGAAACTTTTTCCATCATCATATGTTCCAGTTTGACAGCTTCGCCTTCAGTAGTTTCTCCTCTGGAGGCAAAATAAGCATCAAGTTCGTCAATTTCATCGGGCATCTAAAAACTCCATTTTTATCTTTTGATACTTCTGCTGTTTTTTAATATTTCAGCTGCTTTTAATATTTCAGCTGATTTTCAGTATTGCAGCTGATTTTCAGTATTGCAGCTTCCTTTTGCTGCTTTTAATATTGCAGCTCTCTTTTATTATTTCGCTATTTCTTTAGTTCCAGCTAATCTTTATTATTTCAATATTTCTAATATTTCATTTGAATATGACTTCAATCGGATTTTACTGATATCTGCTCTTTTTCACCCTTTTGCCGGCATTTATTTAAAAATTCATTTCTTTTTCGTTATTTCGTTTATCTTCGTAAGCGTATTGTGTTGCTTCCGTTCTTTTTTCTCAAATATGATATTTGATTCTCCGAGCCTTTTTTCAAGTGTGCTCTCTACTATTCCTGTGAGCCTATCTTTTGGGACTTTTGTAATTGCGGACAGAAATCTAAGTTCTAGTTTTTCGTTTTTCTGGGAAATTAACTCTACATGCGGAGCTTCTTCTGAAGAAGTTACACTGCCCTTGACAACAAAATCCGGAGCTTTAAGGGAAAGTTTAATATGCCCTATAAATTCAGGGTTAATGTCCTTTACTTTGTCCCTTATAGTCTGAAGACTCTCTTGTATAAACTGCCTGCCTTCATCAGGGCTAAGGTTACAGGATTCGAGTGCGTAAAGAACCGAGTGGGCAGATACTTCCGAAATCTCGATGGAATTTTTCTTTTCCTGGGAAGGCTTCTCAATTCCCGGAAGTGCCAGGTAGGTAAGCAGGTTTTCAAATTGTTCGTCTCCCAGTTTTGCGGAAAACTTAAGAATCCTGGCTTCCGGATTCAGCTCAGCAAGCATTTTTTCTGTTGCCACAACTATTTCTGCAGGTGCTATATCCACTTTATTTATTCCAAGTATTTCAGCTTCTTTTATCTGGATCTCTATAAATCTTGGGATCTCTTTTGCTTCAGTGCCAAAACGCCCCGGGTCTACAAGGGTTACAACCGGAGTAAAAGATAGCTCAGAAAGCCCCATTACTTCTATTTCTTCCCTGATCTGCCCGGGGAAAGCAATTCCAGTTGGCTCGATGATTACAATATCAGGCTTGAACTCCTCCTCAAGAGTCTGAAGCGTATACTGCATACTGATCTTCAGTGTGCAGCAAATGCAGCCGCTTGTCAATTCTTCAGTTATAATTCCTGGGCTTTTGAGAGTCTCCCCATCAAGCCCTATCTCTCCTATTTCATTTACAATAATTGCAGTTCTTTTTCCGGCGTCGCTAAGCTTCTGGCTGATTTTTTTTATTGCGGTTGTTTTCCCGCTTCCGAGAAAACCTCCTATGATCATGAC
>DUIO01000275.1 GCA_013330315.1 Methanosarcina sp.
AGATGGAGAGTTTAATAAATAATATTCTTTAAAGACAGCAAAATTCTTGAGGGAATTTAAGAGGTAATAGAATCGCTGGATAATGAAATTTTCAGTTAGATCAGATCCCGGAACATTAAGAAGGAGGAAGCCTGAATGACTCTTAAGCTTATTGAGAACCTTCAGAAATTGGGTTTTACCGGTAACGAAGCCAAGATATATGCATCACTTGTCTGTATGAAGCAGGCAAAAGCCAGTGAAATTGCCGAAAATGCGGGAGTTCCGAGGCCCAAAATTTATGGGACCCTGCGAGGAATGGAAAAAAAAGGTTATGTCAGAATAATTGAAGGTGAGCCAACCCTTTTTTGTTGTGTCCAGCCAGAAGAGCTCATTTTAAGGTTAAGAATGGATTTTATGTTTTTTCTAAGTGAGACTGCCAGTGAATTAAACTCCATTACTCCCGGAAGCAACAGCCTTACATCGGAAAGTTTTTACAGGGAAAAGCTCAGGGCATGAGGACTAAAAGATAATGGGAAAAAAGGCTTCAGCTTTAATTAATTCAGAAGAATTTCTCTGCTCCTTATCTGGATATTAAGGGCTCAAAGGAGCTATTATTTATATTTTGAGTAAGCTATCTGGACACTGAAATTTCAGGTTAATAACCAGACAGTATTTTAAAGGTAGGAATGCATGCCCCTCAGTACTAACAAAAATATATGGCAATTTCTGGCATTAACAACAATACTTTTCGTATTATTCTTTTCGATACTCTTTTATTTTGAGGATCTTTTCATAGTTCTTATTGCGGGTGCAATCCTTATCCTTATTGCGGAAAAAGTAATAAAGGCATTCAACAGGTGCATGGACAGGTTTCCAAACTGTAATAGGAAAATAACGGGTTTAATACTTCTCACAGGTGCAGGGTTTATTTTCCTGTTTCTTGTGGGAAATCAGGTACAGGGGCTTGGGACCCTTATAGGAGATTTCAGGAATATACAGCAGGACTATGCAAGTGGCGCTTCAGCCCTTTTTTCCGAACGTGAGTCTGAGCTTTCAAGGCTTACGGATTCCGGAGTAGTTAAACCTCAGGACCTGCAAAAAATAGGAAATACTATTTTTTCCGGAATTGCCGATCTGGTTTCGAAGGTATCTTATTATTTTTTTACCGGAATACTGGTAATTCCCCTTATGTTTGGCGTTTATTTCAAGCACCATAACAAAATAGCGGACTATATTCAAGCTTATGCCCCTCCAGAACATGCAGATGGAATTATCAATGCTTTAAAAAGTATTGGGCATGAACTTGAGGACTTTTTCAGTGCCAAAATGCTTGAATCGGCTATTGTGGGCCTGATTTGTTGCATAGGGTTCTATCTTGCAGGCATTAATGGCTGGCTTTTTTTAGGGATTCTGGCAGGTTTTTTAAATATTATTCCTTATATCGGCCCTCTTCTAGGGGCGATTCCTCCGGTTATTGTGGGATATATTCATAGTCCTATGACAGCTCTTTTTGCAGTGATAACGGTTGTTATTGCCCAGCTTGTCGACAACCTCTACCTTATTCCTTTCATGATCTCGGAAAAAGTGAATATTAATCCTCTCTTAAGTGTAATCCTGACCCTTGCAGCGTCCAAGCTTTTAGGTCCTCTCGGGATGGTACTTGCAATCCCTATATATATAATTTATAAAATAATTATTAAAGAGTCATACAGAGAACTAATTAATATTTATAACAAATAATTCTTTTTTTATCCCCTTGTTTTCCAGAAACTCAGGTCCTTCTAAAATAATGCTTCTTATGCATACATAATACTAACGTAAAAATATTCATTCACATAACTATTACCTATTTAAAAAACAGAAAGGCTTAAAAATATACAAAGAGTATNNGGAGCCTGGAATATGATTGAAGTAAAAGGTCTTTCTAAATCTTACGGACAGGTAAAGGCAGTAGACAGTGTGGACCTTTCTATTGGAAAAGGAGAGCTTTTTGGTCTCCTGGGCCCAAACGGGTCAGGGAAAACGACTATGATCAAAATGCTTACAGGGCAGATAAAGCCAAGTTCAGGTACTCTCAAAGTTCTTGGGATAGATGTGCTTGAAGACCCCCTGAGAGTTAGGGAGCTTGTAGGTGTTATTCCGGAGCAGGAGACTCCCCCAAGTTTTCTGACTGCGGAAGAATACCTGCATTTTGTTGCAAAAATCCGGAAAATGGACCAGTATGAAAAAGTTTGCGATAAATGGTTTGAATTTTTCGATTTTGGAGATCAGAGAAACTTACTCTGTAAGGACCTCTCACGAGGCACGAGACAGAAACTGATGTTTGCCCAGGCTTTTCTGCATGAGCCCGAACTTGCCATTATCGACGAGCCTCTCATTAATCTCGATCCTGTCATTCAGAGGAAAGTCAAAGATTTCTTGAAGGATTATATAAGGAACGGGGGCACTATTTTTATTTCCACACACATCCTTGAAATTGCAAAAGAAATCTGCACAAGTATAGGAATTATTTATAGAGGAAAGCTGGTTTACACAGGTCCTCTTGATGACTTAAAGCTCCAAGGCATAAATTTTGAAGAGTTTTTCCTCGAGCTTGTCGGTAAGAGAAAGAATGTTCCCGATAATATTTTTGAGGAATCGTCAAAAAATATTCCTGCACTTGCCTGAAATGCATTGTTTACTCTTACCGAGCTTTTAGCAGCTTACCTAAGGCTTACTTTAAGTTTACTTCAAACTTACAATAAACAATTTTTTGATGTTTATGTCTGCCATATTCTTTGAATAGTTAAGAATAATTCTTGAGAAGACTATCGATTCTGTTGCAAAAGCGGATATGTATGAATCAGGCAGAATAAAACGGACGGATCAAGAAGAAAACCGGGCATGAGAATGAGAAATAGTACGCGTAAATATAATGGGGATAAAACATTGGTATAAAACCAGTAGGCGCAAAAATAACGAATATAAAAACATAGGCATAAAACAGAAGCATAAAACAGTGCTTATTAAAAAACAACCAAAGCAGGGATTTTATGTTTGACATCTTCAAAAGTATGATTAAAGAAGAGTGGAGGATGCATTCCAGCCTTTTCGGGCGCAGCGCATTTTCCCTTTTTCCAGTCTTTGTTTTCCTGTTTACATTTTTCGTAAGTTTGGTTCTTCCTGTTTTCAGGGAGATAATTACCGATGCCCAGATAGCCCTGGGCATGCATTATTTTTTCCTGCTTGTAGGGGCTATGGTCGGAACTTTCGGTGTCATGGGCCGTGAATTCATGAATCGCCGGTTCGGACAGGCTAGCCTGATCGCGTATTCTTCAAGGGTCCTTCCGGTTTCTGAAAGGTTTATTTTTGCCAACTTTCTCGGAAAAGATGTCGTATACTATTTTGTTCTTTATATTGTGCCTTTTGTTGCAGGTTTTTCTTTAGCTACAAAATTCATTTCCGTGGAATATTTCGGGGACTTTTCGACCCTTTCAACCCTTACTCTAACTCTTTCTCTCTCCTTTGCAATCGGAATCTCCGCAGTATTTTTCCTGTCTACCGTTTATGCTCATTCAGGAAAGTTATCACTTTTATGCCTTTTTATTGCTTCTGTTATCCTGTTACATGTATCCGGAAAATTGGGGCAATACACTCTTTACGACCTTCCAAGCCTCTCTCTTTTCCTGTCTTTTTCAAAAAGCCAGCTCTTGCTTTCAGGTATTCTGATTTTTGTTCCTTCGGCTCTATCACTTATTTTTCTGAAAATTGACTTCCCAGAATCTCAGAAGAGTTTCTCCAATTCATTCTCAAAGCTATGCGGTTATCTGGGCACATACAGATATGCTGCATTTGTTGCAAAAGATTCCCTTGATCTTAAAAGAAGTGAAGGCGGACTCGGGAAAATTATCTTCTCTTTCGTTCTCCCCCTTCTACTTGTCTGGACACTGCTGTCCGCTCTTGGCAGGATCATGCCTTCCATGAGTACACTTACTCTTTTTGCCCTGGTAATGGGTGTGCTCTCATCTTCAATGTATAATTGGCTTACCGAGTACGATATTTTTGCTTCTTATGCCTTTCTCCCTCTGAGGGTTTCTGACATGATAAAGAGCAAACTCAACAGTTATTTTATCCTTAACATTGTCCCACTTGTTATTCTTACATTGCTCGCCCTTAAAAAGGATCCTTCTTCTTTGATCCCGTCCCTGCTCCTTTTCTTAACAATTTCGCTTTATATGGTTGCAGTGCTCGTTTACCTTACAGGGCTTTCTCCGTCCATTAACCTGTACAACGGGAAGACCTTTGCCCTTTACACACTTTCAGTCGTACCGTTCCTGATACTTAACATATTTCTGTCTATGTTTGGTCCATATTACGCATTTCTGGATCTGCTGCTGGTTCCTTTTGCTTTTTACCTTCTCGGTAAAGGTTTCAGGAAATGGGACCGTAATGGCTGTTGGTGCTTTTAAAGTTAAATAACCCTTGTAACCTGAGTATTCTTTTAAAGGAGATACTCAACAGGTTATTTAACTTTAAAAGCAAGCCATTAACTTCACAGATGCTTTTTAAGCCTCGAAGGCAGAAATTATAAGAAAAGAGCTCAGTAATCTTTTGATCCTGTAAAAAAAGTTTCAATAGCCAGTGTCAGTGCAACAATATACAGGAGATATTGAAATTCATGATCCTTAAACAGATTTTTCAATACCCTGACCTGTAATGAGCCTGGAAAAGATCTTTACCGTAGTCTATTTTTTCATGGAGCTGGGGATCCTTGTTGGTTTTGTTACACCAATCGGAGAATATTTGATAGGTTGCAGGATGCAAAAAGCTGAGAAAAAGATATATGATAATGAAAAATCCGAAGATAATCCTGATTTTTCTGGTGTAATTAGAAAGGTAGATGGGAAAAATATAAGGTTGAAAAATATAAGGTTTATTCTCCAAAATTATTACGTTAGATTAATAAAATATGTCGTTATATAACATTATCTAATAGCTGCATTATTTGGTAACTGCATCATTACATGAAAATCATGCATAGCGCATAGGCGTACATGCAATAATTTTTGAAACTGGATAAATGGGGTGATGGATATTAAAAAATTCAGTTTTTTTGTAACAGTATTGATTATCGCAGTAATGTTATTCGCTTCTGGTTGTTCTCGAAATACACTTGAAGAGGATACGATGGAAGGAACTGAAGGTGAAGTGACCGAAGGAGTAACTGAAGGAGCGNNATGTCATAAATCCTGATGATTTTGTTAAGACTATAGATAACCCTTATCTTCCATTGATACCGGGCACGACTTTTGTTTATGAAGGCGAGTCTGAAGGCGAAGCGATAAGAGATGAGGTTTTTGTAACTAATGAAACCAGGACAGTAATGGGGGTAGATACGGTCGTTGTCCGGGATCGGGAATTTGAAGATGGGGAACTGGTTGAAGAGACTTTTGACTGGTACGCTCAGGATAAAGACGGGAATGTCTGGTACTTCGGGGAAGATTCCAGAGAATACGAAGATGAGGAGCTGGTAAGTACGGCAGGCTCCTGGGAAGCCGGAGTTAATGGAGCTCAGCCCGGAATTATTATGGAAGGGAACCCTCAGATAGGCGATACTTACAGACAGGAGTATCTGGCTGGTGAAGCAGAAGATATGGCTGAAGTTGTCTCTCTGAATGAATCGGTCTCCGTTACTTATGGTTCTTTTGAGGACTGCCTGAAAACAAAAGAATGGACCTTACTCGAGCCTGGTATTGAGGAAAACAAATATTACGCTGCCGGAACAGGATTGCTTCTGGAGATGACTGTGAAAGGCGAATCTGAAAGATTGGAACTTGTAGACATTACCACCGAATGAGCAGGATACAACAGTTCAGAATTAGTTTATTATAGAGCCAGTCCCAAAACTCAAATTTTGCTCTTTGGATCTTTAATTTTAAGTGACCAATCAAGCCTCTCGTTATGAAAGCAATCCTGAATAAAAAGTCTACTCAAAAACCAGGTTAGCGAGAGCATCTCTTTCCATTATCTGATAATTGAGTTTAAACTGAGTTTTGGGATGATTTCGTATACTTGACTTTTTTGATAACTTATAATCACTAACATCGAGAAATTAAGACTTAACATGGTTATATTTAAGACTTAACATGGTTGTATTATAGTCTTATTTTCTCCTTTTTCGCATTATCTGGTGTATTCATCTGATATACTCTTCTTTTTTCAATATTTTTTCAGATAGTCTGTTCTTTTTGGGTAAATAATTTGAGGATAGTCTAAGCGCACGGGATTTCCATGGTATACTGGTACTAAAATGGTAAGCTCAATTATAGTTTGATAATCCTATTCTATAATAATTTATTTAATAAGTTAATGTTTTTGCTGAAAACTAATATATATATTTAAAAGAGAATATTTTCTAATCATATAAAAAATTAAACATGAGGTGTTTTTATGGCAAAAAATGCTACAACTGAGAACGCTCCAAAGACAGGAGCTGCATGTGGAAAAGCAAAAGCTCCAGCACCGGAAAAGTCTGCAAAGAAAGGTGTAAAAGCTGACAGCAAACCGTCCAAAGGTGCAAAGAAATAAACACAAACCAATCACTACTTGAAAGAACCCTCTTAGCAGTAGCTTATCAATATCCAAGACCTCTAAAACTGGAATACAATAACTCAAAACATTGAAAGCTCTAAAGTGACTGAAAAACGGCTAATAGAAAAGAATTACTTAAAAAATTTGATTAAATGAATGATATGTTCAAAGTAATTTATTAAAAAACGGGTTGATTAAAAGATTGATAAAAATAACTATCAAAAAAACGGACTAACCGTATTAAATCAATAATATAAGCAGAACACTAAAAAAGAGAATTATTAAAAAACGGTATAATTAAAAATATATGTATGGAGATTAAAAAATCAAATAAAAATTACATAATTAAAATGACAAGCTACTGTTTTTAAATCAAATCTCCGGGACCCGGGCTGCCACTGACAAGCAGTCCGGACAATCCGAATAGCATCAAAAAATCCTATCTATTCCGAAATCCCATCTATTCCAAAATCCTATCTACTCTAAAATCCTATCTACTCTGAAATTATATCTACTCTGAAATCATATTTACTCTGAAATCATATTTACTCTGAAATCATATCTACTCTGAAATCATATCTATTCCGCAATCTCATCTATTCCAAAATCCTATCTTTTTTGTTCACTTGATGGCTATTTTTTCTCTTCTATCTTTCCAGAGGGGCAATATTTTGGAAATAAAATTTGAAGGTCTACCTGCTTAAACCAGCTCTCTCGGTTGCTTATGTTCAGGCAAAACAGGCAGAGACATTGTGTTTATGAGGATCGGGCTTTCAGTCTCTTTTGCCCTTTCAATAACAAGTTCCTTTCCTTTCTTTGTAAGCGCAAAGAGAGGAATTGCAGCTGCAACCTGAACCAGGGGTTTTGCAAGTTCCCTAATATATTTTGAGGCACAGCTGATTACAATATCCGAATTATCCAGGAGCTCCTGAGCATCCTCCCGGCTGATACCTGTAACATGCACCGCAATAACGAACAGGTCGAGCCCAAGTTCATATTCGATTTCCCTGACTTTTTTTGCGGTTTTTGCATCTGCAACCGTAACTGCAATTTTTTTATAACCGAGTTCAGCAGCTTTTTTTACTCCGTGTATCGGGTCGATAGATGCGGTTGAAGGATCGAGCACAGTCCCTCCGCGTTCTTCAATTCCTTTAATAACCGCGCTGATTGGCTCGGTTTCTAAGAGGCCTGACTTGATTCCCCCGATCCCCTGGACAAGCGTCGGGCTGCCTGAAATTACGGTCCCTGCACCGTCGCAGGCGGTTACCGTTGTTTCAAGAAAGCCGCTATTGAGGCCGCTCATCATTATTTCCGAGGCACCGAAAGCAACAACTGTTGCTTCATACTCGAGTTTACGCCTGTCCGTGAACATCCCTAACTCGCTTATCCGTGCCTCCATATTTTTCTTGATTTCCTCCCGGGTCATCTTCTCAACTCCCCGCAGCTTGACAAAAAGAGGACACCACTCTACTTCAGGGACCCCTACTTCTATTACTTTCCCATCTTTTACAACTACTCGGGCTTTCCCCATTAATTCCATTACATGAGGCATTTAAAACACTTCCAGAACTAGGATCTATATTACTCTATAAATCGTAATACTTAATATTATGATTCATGCCTTAATTATTCCTGTCTAACTTGGGTAAATATATAAAAGTCAATCTAACCTTTAAAAGTATAAAATAATAAAGTGATAAAATATTAAAGCGAGTTTATGAGCACATGATGTCGGTTTTCAATCTTATCAGGAACCTTTAACTTTCCGGATCCAAATATTTAGTAGAAGTAGGGATGAAGAATTAAATAAAAAGAAATAGAAAACATGAAAGAAGAATGCAGGCGTTTAAAGCCCTGCTCTTCCAACTATTGTGTCCGCTACCTGTTTTGCGTCCTTAAACGGAAAATCAGCTGGAGTAAGCAGTTTGCCTGCTTCTCCTGCAGTAACCGCGAGGTCGCCTGACCTGCATGTTGTATCCGCACCCGCAGGAAAAGCAGCAAGCAATTCTTCAGGGGTGTTTATGGGAAATTTTGCGCCTTTAAGGCCTGCAACAATCTGTCCGTGAATATCATCTCTTATGGTCATTTCTGCTCCTCAGGTTTTGTTTTCTTCAAATTCGGACTTTTTTTCCGTATCTTCATATTTTTTGATCATTTGCAGTTTGATTTCTCCGGAGAATTCATCCTGTAATCTATTATTTGGCAGGTTATTGATATATACTTAATCGGCATTGGAATGTAGTTAATGCATTCCACTGTATTTTCATAACCGTTAGCTATCGAACATCTGCAATATATGCGAAAATCAATGATTGCGAAATTGAACGGGATGAATAATAAAAAAGCTTGAATGCTGCAAAGGGCTATGATAGAAACGGCCGATGTTAGAAAAACCGATATTATGAACTGCAAAAATAGTTATAGAAAGCTGACAGCATTCATCCCGCCACTAAAGTGAGAGGCATTCTACCTTTGCTTATCGTAAAAAGCTGATATTACAAAAGTTAGCCTGTAAAAAGTTAAATATTGCAAAAATTGAATGTACAAAAAAGGTTAAGTAACAGAATTTAAATGGTCAGTTCTGGATTTTCTTTTCCTTTCTGAGGTTATTCTTTAGGAATCGTTCTTTGAAGAGTTTTGCAGCAAGGAGCTTTGAAATGAAGAACTTTGAAGCGAAGAATAAATCTCGTTCAGACCTTGAAGTATCCTGAACCCTTTTTCAGTAATCATGTAGTCTCCTCTCTCATGCTGTTGCAGAATCAGCCCACTCTCCGTGAGTTTCTGGAGATGAAAGAGCAGGTTTCCTCCTCTAAGGCCTGTAAGCTCGGAAAAAGCAGAAAAGCTTTTTGTTTCGAACGCTACTGCTCTTAGAATTTCCAGGCGCTGAGGGTTTGAGATAGGTTCGAGGATCTCGCTCATAACCACAGTGGTTTTGAGGGCTGAAATATCTGGCTTCTGTCCCTGATTATCTGCATAAATCCTCATAGAGCGCATGAGATTGACCTGTTTTACCAGGAGACTCGAAACTTCGGAGAAGCACTTTTCACATTTATTGTAAGGGGCTCCGCACCTGAGTTCCTCCAGCTTTTTTCTATTATCCGAAATTAGCGCTTCATCTACTCTGTTTCTCTTTATAAGCCCCGCATTCTGTTGCAGAAGAGCTGTAAATGCAGAGGTGCAATTTTGCTTTTCCGGGCACTTTTTCACCATATTCTGCTCAAGCCCGGTGTTAATATCTTCAAACAGGTGGCTGAGAAGAGCGTTTGAATACTCATGCCTCGAGCTTTCAAGAGCAGCTTCCAAGTGCAGTCTGCTGGTAAATTCCATGACCTTTTTAATGTCACTGTGCATTTCGAAAAGCTTATCCCTGATAGCTTTTACATCTGCCAGTTCCGAGCCCCCGGAGATTACCCAACTCTCAGATGAGCTCTCCTTTTTACTGCTATTTTTCATACTTCCATATCTTCCTGCTTTATTGTTAAAGTTTTTGTTATGACCTTTAAAGTCATCAGGTTGTATAATCCCTTGGAAGTAAAACAAATATTTACTGTTATCTGATTATGGTTCCGGAAGTATTTTAGAAATGTTTAGAAATGTCTAGAAATGTAGCTTTTTTCGTGAATAGAAACAGTTAGAATATCAAGGCTGTCATACAGTGAAAAATGGGATTATACCTGAATAAACAGGCTATCTCGGAAGAAGCTCATTCCAAAAGAAATGGACTTCAAAAGAAATAGATTCCAAAAGAAATGAGCTTTAAAGGTAACATTTCACTCCGGCTAGATGCTCAAATCCGAGAAAAAAAAGTATTCTGAATTCATTTCTGAATTCATATTATAAACCTGAATTCATATTACAAATCCAGAAGTATCTTCAACCATACCCAATCCGTTACCGGTTTCCTGCAATGTTATGACCCTATCTTCAATCTCTACCTGGAAGTCCACAACATCGACAAGGTTTTCTATATACCTGAAGTTAAAATTATTTGTAAAGCTAAAGGTCTCTTTACAGTAGCTCTTCATAACCATAAATACCCTGCCTTCTTCAGCGGTAACGATCCACCTTTTATCCCCTTTTTCTGAGGGGTATTCATGCACTTTTGCTTTCTTGAACCGGTGCAGCTTTTGTGCCTCTGCATCATAAAATTCCATGGAATTATATATATTATATTCTACTCCGATAATCTCGATATTCGGGATATAATATGTCAGGATCGAACCATTAATGAAAACAATTCTTGACCATTTCCAGGGTATAAAAGGACCGACGACAATCACTTTCTGTGCATAACATTTCCCTGAAAAACCTTTTTCAAACAATACACCATTGAAATCAA
>DUIO01000013.1 GCA_013330315.1 Methanosarcina sp.
CAAAGTCCATAGAAATGTTCCTTCAGATGCAGAGAGTCCAGCTCCTGGAAGGAGATGTCTGGGGACACAGGAAGGATATAAACGAATACTACAGCATTCCGTCCTCAGTAATTGAAAAGATTAAGGAAATGAAGAACGAGGGCAAATCCAGCGAAGAGATTGAGAAAAAGGTTTCAAGGGAAAGCAAACTGAACCCTGAAATGGTTGCTTATATCCTTAACAAGGAAGCTTCTGCCTGATTCCGCGCAGGGTATACCCCTGTAGATATGGCTGGAGATTAGCGTACAGCACCTAGATTCCGCAATTATTATCTAATCTCCTGTTTAGTTTTTTAAAAACTGCCTGGGATTTTTTATATGTTTATTCGATTCTCCTGGCCCTGGTTCGATCTCACTTTGATTCGATTTTTCATTGATTTATGAATCGTTTTCAAGGGCCCCGATAATCTCATTCTTCATTATTTTGCATGAAATAACCCTCACAGCGAATATCAGACGCGAGTATCAGATTCTTCCTTAAAAGCTAATTTAAAAACTTTGCTTGCTTGTATAAAGTAAACAATGTTCCTGAACAAGTAGCGTTCCTGAGCAAATAAAGGTTCTGAGTAGATGGTACTGAAGAAATAGACTTCTTAAAAAGATCAATTTACTATAACAATTAATCTTTCCATCCAATATCGGATTTAATTAAAGAAATCGATCTTATGAGCGTCTTTCTTCCCTTTATGCTGGACAGTTGCCTGGTGCCTATTAGGGTCCCGACCATTAATTCCGCACGCTCATCTGGAGAACCGTAGAAATTAAACTCCCCCTGCTCCATACCGGATTTAAGGACTCTGGAAATCCAGGTTAATATTTCATCCAGCAGTAAAAGGTTTTGCTTTTGGACCTTTTCAGGAAGCTCCTCAAAATCCAGGATTACCGAGCCCGGAGGACAGATGCATTTGCCCTCATCAAACTCTCTCAGCGTATAATCAAAATAGGATTGAAGCTGCTCACTGGCTGAACCTCCGGACTCAACTATTTGAGCAAAATTCGCAGCTATGTTCTTTCTGCTCTCTTCGAGCAAAGCTGCAACCAGATCTTCTTTTTTAGGATAGTAATTATGAATTGCGGCATTTTTTATTCCCAGCTTCTGAGAAATATCTTTATAGCTGAATCCATTATAACCCCTGGACTGTAAAAAAATACTTGCATAATGGAGTATCTGTTGATTAGTCTGGTTCATATCTCTCATAATAACAAATAAATCAGTTAATAAATTTATTGAATAATTCCTTCCTATATACATACTGATTCGTCTATTTATCTACTAAATCTATTCGGCTTTAGAAATAAAATGCAGTTGACTTTGTGACAGCTTCTTTTCTTATTCCATTCATAGTACCAGTACTTGCATTCATAAACGAATCACTCAAGAGCTGCTGTCATACAGGGATTCTGTGCAGGATTATTTAATTACTGCACATGCAAAGTTCATGTAACCAAGTGTATGCTGTTTATCCGTGAATCCTTTTAAATAACGTCTTTCAATATCTAATGGGCTCAAATTCTCTACAAGATTTAGTCCCGAACCTGCAAGATCTTCGGCTAATCTCGATGAGACGAACCCCCCTGTTTTCCTCGGTTCATCTATCTTTTCCAGATATTCCGTTGATTCCTGTATTTGCTTGGATAGTCTATTGACATTAAATTCGTTAATGTCTATATAGTCGAAAACCAGAGTGCTGCCGGAAGAGGCAATATTGGTGATGGAATGCAGTGTTGTTAACACTTCTTCCTGAGTTAAGTAACTGGTAACACCAAGCCAGCTAAAGAAGCTCCTGGCTTCAGGATCATAAGATGAAGATCGAATGAGTTTGGCTTCTAAGTTTTCTTTGGTGAAATCAACGGGGATGAAATGTAAATTTTCAGGTCGCTCCCACCCTAAATCTGCAAGGCGTAGAAGCTTAAATTCCTGTGTGAGAGGATGGTCAATTTCGAATACTTTTAACTGTTTCATTAAATCTTGCCGTCGAAATGCAAATGTATCCATTCCTGCACCAAGAATTACATATTGCTTTACTCCCTGTCTGGCAGCTTTTTCCAGGGTATCTTCAGTGTACCGCGCACGACTAACAACACTGCTGGTTGCTGGTAAGAAGATATCTGGGATAATCTGTTGTTCAATCCGTTCTCTCACATCTCCGGGCACCAGGTCATATGCGAGAAAGTCATCAAAGACTTTATTGGCAGCATGCCTGGTGTGATAGGCACGCATATAGGCTGTCCACAATGCGGTATTACTAACCTGGTTTTCGATCATTGATTATCATCTTTTTAAGTTCATTTTCAAATGTCATTTCTTTTCTTATCATCTTTTCTAGGTTTCATGATTTCTTTCAGGTCTGCGGAGTGGAGTAAAGGTTTTACTTTGTCCCATAATTATCGATCTGTCAGGTAACATAAAAGAGATTCAAAACTCCGTGACAGGTGCAGGTGGTAGCAATGAAAAAAGCCCTTTCTTTTATTTCCTTAGCTTCATTTCCACTATCATATTCGGTTTTGCTTTTATCTTTACCTTTATTTCCATTGCTAATTTCTTGAATTCTTTTAATTCTTTTTACAAACGCCCTGATTTCCAGCAAGTTCTGTTTTAGCTCTTCCCCTTTCAGACCTCCTATACCAGGCTTCATCTGGTGGCTTTCAAAAATCCAGCCTGGCAGCTTCCCTGCAAGTTTCGCTGTATACTCCGTAATTGTTTCCGGTTTTTTCCGCCCAAAGGTCGGGCAGTGGCCTCTCGGACCGGGGCAGCTATCCGGACAGGTCTCTCCTTCCCGTGCGTATGAAAAAAACAGCATTCCCTGTTCTGGGTAGCGGCCTGTTATTACATCTTCGGAAATGGCAGCGGCAATATCTTCAAAAAAAGATCTGAGCAGGGAATCTTCAGGTCTTATAAAAAGTTCTTTTACAGGGCTTTTTTCTTCCTGAACTTTATTTGTGCCGGGTTCCCTATTAAAGAATTTCAGAAAATCCGCAAGCATATAAGCAACTGCATGGCAGGGCACCGCGGGGATAATATATTCAGGAATTCCGTAACTGAAAAGAGAAGGGATGCCATACATATCCATTT
>DUIO01000159.1 GCA_013330315.1 Methanosarcina sp.
ATCATGCTGTACTCTTACGGCATCGAGGCTTTTTATCAGGTAAAAAAAAGAGACCAGAAACTTCCTGTTGCCCAGCTTCTCGGAAGGACGGATTTTACCCTTTTTCCGGCAGCAGGCTATCTATGCTACGGACAGCCGGATATGACCATATTGCTCTACATGGTTTTCTTCTATCCATGGACAATGGCACACCTGGGCTTGAACGATTTTATTGATCTAGAAAACGACAGGGCAAGAGGGATGAAGTCTATAGCAGTCCTTTACGGCGCAAGAGGAGCTATATACTGGGTCATAGGTTTTACGCTCCTTCATTTCTTTACAGCAATTTTCTTCCTCAGAGAGCTTGGGAACACCGCCCTTTACGGCTTTTTCGCAGGTTTTCTAATCCTTGCAGGTGCAAACATTTATCTCTGGAAAGAAAGGAGCCTGAACGCAGGCTTGAAGATACTGCCCGTTTACCATGGAAGCCTGGTAATTTACGCAATCTCGATTATTCTTGACTTCGTCTATAGAAGTTGATATATTAACCTGAGAGGAAGCGCTGAACCGAAAGATAAAATCAGATTACTGAGAGCAGTACCCTTTTTCACTCTTTTTGGGCAGCATTTTTAGTTTTTCATATTCGGGCTCACAAAAACTATAAACATATAACTCTCTTTTATATTATTGGGGTTGAGGGAACGAAAATTAACAGAGTAAAAGAGACTGTAAAAGCCTTGATAGACCTGACAAGGGCTCATTTTTTCCTTGTCTGGATTCTGCTTTTTTACTCAGGGCTTGCTCTCGCTTTTGCTAATTACGGCGGTTTTTCCAGGGAGATAACCTTCAAAGCAATTCTGATCGGGCTTTTCGGGTTTGAAGGCGGGCTTGTGCTCAATGATTATGTCGACAGGAAAAGGGACAGTCTTGATATCGAAGACTCTCTTACGGGCTACTGGAGACCTTTTAAAAGCCGTCCTCTTCCTTCGGGAAGGATTTCGCCTTCTTTTACCCTGGCGGTATTTCTATTGCTTTCTGCATTAACAGGCTTCCTGATGTTTACTTTACCTTACCCTAATTCCCTGTACGTGTTTTTCACAATGCTTTCATCCTGCATTCTTGAATACTTCTATCAGGTGAAAAGGAAAAACCAGGGTTTTCCTTTTGCCCAGATTGCAGGGAGACTTGATTTCACCCTTTTTCCGGCTGCGGGCTATCTATGTTACGGAAAGCCTGATTACTCTCTGCTTCTTTATCTGCTCTTTTTTTATCCCTGGACTCTTTCACACCTTGCGGTCAATGACTTTATTGACACAGAAAATGACAGAGCAAGGGGAATAAAATCAATTCCTGTACTTTACGGCATGCAGGGAACATTGCTCTGGATTTCGGGATTTACGCTTTTACATTATTTTACTGCACTTCTTTTCCTCACAGAGCTTGGGAATATTGCATTTTATGGCTTTTTACTTGGGTTTCTTGTGCTCGGGTTTGCAAATTATAAGCTCCTGAAAGAAAAAAGCCAGAAAGCGGGTCTTTTTGCACTTCTCCTTTTCCACGTTGCGCTTGTGATTTATTCTTGCTCGATTATTCTTGACTCTCTCCTCTAACTGCAAATAGAATTTTATACACACAGGCTGCAAATTAGAATTTATACATACAGGCCTCTTTAAAATCAGGAAGCTAAATAAGGGCAAGGTCTTTTCTTATCCTGTTTTATCTCTAATAATTCCAGCCTACCCTGTGGCACTTTCAGATGCGTTTTTTTGCAAGGAATATCGCGCTTGCTCTGTCTTTGCTCAGGAAAGATTTCAGGATTTCGAATCCACTGACTTCCAGGGAAGCAATGACCTGGTCATATGTATACTTGTATGTAAAGCCCATGCGGATGATGTCACCCTCCCTGAAACTCACCGTTTGTAAGCCTACTGTGATCCCGGTATCTTTCAGGATATTCAGGCTCTTCTGTGTCCTGCACAGAGGCCCTATCTTTGAATCAACGTGCGAGAGCAATAATTCAAAATCGAAGTCTTCAGGAGCCATTCCGTATTGGAGCAGGGGATATATGTTAAAGAGCGCATTTTCTCTTGAGGAATTTATGCCGAGGACAGACTTTTTTGCTGACTGCGCATCCTCTCCTGGTCCGGGGTCAGGCAGAAGGCTGGCGTCAAAAAAGAAAAGATCTCCCTGTTCAAGGTTTTCGTAGACAAGCTTAAGGATAAACTCAGGCTCATAATTACAGAATGTATTACCCAGAATAGAAAACAGGACCGGCAGATGCCAGTATTCTTTAAGGAGCGGCATATCTTCGATAAAGCCGACTATGCCCTTCTTCTCCACAGGCAAATCTCTTACCTTTTCAAGGGCGAGATCTACAAGCTGGCTGTTTATATCAATCGGGTAATAATGTATAGGCACTTTCCCAAAAGCAGGCCTCTCCTCCAGATTTTTCTTTATCAACTCTTCGAGAAGAATTCGCTCTTTCTCCCCTCTCCCTACCCCAACGCTCACAACACTCATGCATGCAGGAATGAACCTGACTATTGAGGAAATATTTTCCTCAAGCAGGCCTTTAAGTCGCCCTGCTGACTGACATGTTTCGGACCCATTCAGTTTTAGCCAGTTCTTTGCTCCCCATATGTCCATATACAGGAAGTAATCAGGCAACTCATGGCTCTTCAGGCTCTNNCATAACCTTTTTTCCATACTTTTCTCTCCACAGGCTATGATTTTTTCTTCATTTTCGGAATTCTGCTTCCATTCTACCTTTCCCGTATTCTCCAATCTACCACCTTCCCCTAATTGTAAAAAAAGCCTGCTTACTCACAGCTAGATTACCTGAGATTTGCTTCTATTTTCTGGCTCTAATATATTTTGTAATTTTTCACTTATGTAATTTTAGTTTTATTTCATCTTTTTATTAGTGTCCTGCATAAAGCACGTATTATTTTATAACTTTATGATCTTATAAATTATGATCCCTCTTAAGCCAAACTTTTATTTTTTGGCTGGACTCATATTATTATTTCATAAACTGATTTTTTAATTCCAAATATTGAATTTTGAATTCAAAACATGGTTTATTTAATATGCTGCTGTCATTCCATCCTCAGGGCTTCTAGAGGGTCAATCCCGTTGTTTATCCCTACACTATGCATATCCGCGACAGCCTATACATTCCTCTATACGTTCACAGTTCCCGTACCTGCCTTCAAGTATCTTATCGATATTCCTTACGTATGTGAAGAGTTCGGAGTTCTAAATCTCCTCCAGGCTCATTCTTTTAAAAATTTGCTTTTCTCAGATTTTAAAGCCCGGCTTTTATATCTTCAAAAGCTCCTGCCCGTCCTGCCAGCTGGCCCTGGACCTCAGGCTTGAGAGAGTCAGTTTTTCCCAGAACGGAAGCATTATGTCTGTACAGGAATTCTGCAAGTTAGTCTGTCATTAAAATAGTGCTTGAAAAAAATAATCGAGGCAATCCCAAGAGAATCAATATAAGCGATCTCGCTAAAGTTAGGGTAAAAGGGTAGCTCCCTCCTTCTATTACAACTACAGACCTGATTCCGAGTTCTTTTGCTTCGGATATTATCTGTTTAAGGGCATTGAAGTCAGCTATTTTTACGGAATCTTCGCCGCTCTGTGCATAGCAGTAACGGCAGCAGAGGTTGCATGATGTGTTTGTCTCAATCCTTATGGCTAAAAGCCTGTTTGAGCTCGGGCTTCCTGTGCTTCCCGTGCTCCGTACATGTACCCTTTCAGTGCCAGAGGCGGGAAAAATAAAGTTTTTATCTCTCGATCTCTCTTGCTTAACATGTTCACTCCACGAACATTTAAAATGCA
>DUIO01000278.1 GCA_013330315.1 Methanosarcina sp.
GTTGAAGAAAGAGGTGTAGAAAGCTCTCATATCGTCGGTAATATCTTTCCCGCTCAAAGGCTGAATAAGCCTGTGCTCTCCTCTGTCAAGGACTATTCTTAAAGGATCCCTAGGAACCCCAAGTCCTATTTCTACCTCCGGACAAACAGGCAGGAAGTCGACGTATTTCTTAAGTTTTACTACCGCGGGACTGCTAATCATATCTCCATTATATCGGCAGTGGTCAAACTCAAGGCATCTGCTAACAACAACCTTTGGCCGAGAAAATTCTCTCATCTAACCCCCATATAAAAAGGAATTACTTACATAAATTGCTTTCCAGACAAAAAGGAGCGTGAGACTTATTAAAGAAATACACCATGATATTATAAAAAAGATTATAAAAGCAGAATTTTCAAAAAAAAGGATTTCTCCCTTTTCAGTAAGGGATATATAACAATGGAAAATAATACTAAGGTAGTTTTTGGGGACGATTAAGGGATAGGTAGCGTTTTTCAGGGTTCAGTACCGAGACCTGAAATCGGACTTCAGATAACGAAGAATATAGCAGCTTAATATGAGGTGAGAATTTGATGGAAACAGCATCCGAGCAGATACATATGCCTCTCATTGGAGAAGATGCCCCCTCGTTTACCGCAGTGACAACGCAGGGCACAATCAATTTCCCGGATGACTATAAAGGAAAGTGGGTTATCCTTTTCAGCCACCCTGCAGATTTTACTCCCGTATGCACTACGGAATTCATGACCTTTGCCAGTATGCAGGAAGAGTTCAGGAAAATGAATACCGAACTTATAGGGCTTTCCATAGACAGCATCTTTTCCCACATTGCCTGGCTTAAACGGATTGAGGAAAAGATCCAGTATAATGGCATGAAAAATGTGGAGATTAAATTCCCGGTAATAGCTGACCTGAAGATGGAAGTTGCAAGGAAATACGGCATGGTCCAGCCAAAAGCCTCGACTACGCAGGCAGTAAGAGCCGTATTTATTATAGACCCCGAATCAAAAATCAGGGCAATACTCTATTATCCGCTGTCAACAGGAAGGAATATGCAGGAAATAAAGAGGCTTGTAATAGCCCTGCAGAAAAATGAAAACGAGAAAGTTGCAACCCCGGCTAACTGGCAGCCAGGGGACGATGTAATCATCCCACCTCCGAACACAATGGACGGGGTAAAAGAAAGGCTTGAAAAAGAAGAAGAAGGCAGATGCTGTCTTGACTGGTTTATCTGTCTCAGAAAAGATAGTAAATAATGATTCTTAAAAAATGAAATATCCTGAAAAAAGTAAAACACATTATTTTAATTTTAATGATAAAAGGGTCACCCATTTCTTAGTACTCTAAAAATAGAGTACTGTATTTTAGGGTTCNNTTCTTGACGGTTCAATACTTTTCCAGTTAACTGTTATTCAGCCCTATCAGCTGTTTGAAATAAAGGAACTAACAGATTATTATAACGGTTTCAGCAGAAACTCTATGAAGTTTATATTTTTCCTCATGTTTTAATAATTAATCTGGCTGGACTATAGTTTCCTGCATATACCTGTAATTTCTTGCTTTCTCCTATTAATACACTCTTTAGCATTTTATAGTTGAGGATACCATACTTATGAAAGCTCCTGATCTGTAGATATATTTTCAGACTTTAGAACTACAGGTTTTCATATTGAAAGTTGAGCATGAAAAGTAAAGTATAACCCCCATCAACTCTAGTTAAGCGCGCTCAGCTTTTATCAGGTAGAAANNTTGTCTCGAAAGCAAATTTTGTCTTGGAAAATTTACGTTTCGAAAACTTGTAAAAAAAACGAATATTAAGGTCCGAAGAGAAGAAAATCGGGTGAGCAAAACATGAAGAGAAGAAGGTGAGTTTACTTCTTCCCCAGTTCTTTTGAGCGCTCACTTGCTCTTATCACTGCATTCATAAAAGCTGCTCTGACTCCTGCTTCTTCAAGGGCATGAATTCCCTGGATAGTAGTTCCGGCAGGTGAGGTAACCATATCTTTGAGTTCACCCGGATGCATACCTGTTTCGTGTGCCATTTTTGCAGCTCCGAGTACAGTCTGGGCTGCAAGGGTTAGGGCACTTTTCCTGTCCATTCCTTCAAGGACGGCTCCGTCAGCCATAGCCTCTATAACCGGGAAGATAAAAGCAGGTCCACTGCCTGAGAGCCCGGTAACTGCATCCATAAGGGATTCCGGCAACTGAACTGCAGTGCCGACGGCAGAAAAGATTTCAAGGGCAACTCTCATGTCTTCGGAAGTCGCATTCTTTCCGGGGGAAATCCCTGAAGCGGCTTCCGAAACGGTTGCTGCTATGTTCGGCATGACGCGAACAACTCGTGTTCCATCAAGCAGAGAGCCTTCGTAGGTAGAAAGAGGCACCCCTGCAGCAATTGAGATCACAAGCTTTTCCGAAGTAATCTCATTTCTCAGGCTCTCGAGTACAGACCCCAGAGTCTGAGGTTTTACTGCAAGAATAAGGACATCTGACTCCCGAACAATAACGGCATTATCCGTTGACACCCTTATCCCAAGATTTGACTGCAGTT